>JANNGV010000735.1:0-2739 GCA_031404055.1 Chloracidobacterium sp. | reverse complement strand
AAGAGCTATGTCCGCTCGACCGTTAACTAAAAGCCTTGTGCCGGAATCGCGCGTGACCGCCGCCGCCGCGTCCTTAACCAAGTCAAATAATAATCCCGATGTCAAATTCTTCTCGCGGATCTGGATCAGATTGATGCCAACTTCGACCGCGACGCTTACAATATGGAGGATATCGTTCCTGATTTTATAAAAATTGGTTGGCTCCGCATTCCCCTTAGTTATAAGGTAAATGACCGGCTTGTTCGGCAGGCGGTTCACTTGGATGGCTTCCGGTCGTGTTCCTGAAGCAAGGCAACGCTCTGATTAAAATGGGCGATCTCCCAAAACGCGATCAGCAGGTTAAGTACGCCAAGGCCGGTGACGGCTCCGCGAAACCAATTTGAGGCAACTGTTTTTTGCAGCACTGGCAGCCCCGCACCTTCGGACACTAATACGAGCAAATAGTTCTCACTCCAATTTCCGAAAAGCGTATCCCAGGGCGAAAGTATTATATAAAAGCCCAAAAGAAGACACAAAATAATAAAGAAAATGACGGTCAGTTTTTCAACCATACCGCCAGATTATAACCCTTTTCAGTTTTAAGAAACAACATTGATAGCCGTGGAAATCAATGATTTACGGCAATGCTCCTGACCCGCTCACTCACGTCGCGAAAATTAACATTTTCGGCGTAGACCTGTTCGAAGTAGCGGCCCGCGTTCTCAATGTCGCCTTCGGCTTCGTACGCTCCGGCCAATTCGTACCAAAGCCCTTGTTTTTCATCGTCGTTAAGATCGGTGGTTTCAAGCGTCCGCTGGAACCATTTGAGGGCCAGATTTGGCATATTCTGCTGCATGAAACAATGACCAAGAAGATTAGCGCATGAGAAGAACCGGCGTGTGCCGTCATTTGGCCGTACCAGCGAGATTGCTTCTTGAAACTCTTTTATTGCCTCCTCGATCAGGCCCATTTCCTGGTACGCAACCGCCGTACTGAAATGCGTTTCATAATCCGAGCCATCGTTCGAATCAGCTTCTTCAAGCCCCAGTTCGCTGCGGAAATCGTTCAGGTCGAACGCTGCCTTTGAAGCCGGCGGCAATTCGCCGGTCACTGCTCCATTCTTTTCGGTTGAAGCAAACGAGGCCAGAGCCGCTAATTCCGCGTCCAAACCGTTCAGTTCGGTCCGCTCTCCAAACTCGGCCCGCAATTCGCCGATCGCCTTTTCGGCTAATTCGGTATAGCCGTTTTCAAAATAAAATCTTATGCTGTCGATCTCTTTTTGCAGCCTGATCGCGTCCCCGGCACTAACTACGGAATCGTCCGCTCCGTTTGCCGGCGGTGCTAGGCCATCGACTTCGGTAACATCACCGGTAAACGCAAATCCGCCATCGGAATCAAAACCTTTCGCTCCATTCGCGTCAACCTTAAACGCAAATTCCGCCGTCGTCGCATCCGCCGGTGCTCCGCCATTTTGTTCGAAAACGGCTGCTTGCGAACCGCCAAAGCCCGCCTGGCTCTTCAGAAACTGTTTGTCGAAAAGGTTTTCCTGTCCCTCGCTTTGTTCGAACCCGTGAAGTTCGTTAATTTCACGAAGCCTGTCCGCATAAGCAACTTCTTGCGGCATTATCATAGTCAGCTGCAGCAAGGCGTTACGCTCATCCTCAACCGAGTCTACATTCTTCGATACCTGGGCAAGCTTGATCAGCGATTGACGCAATGCTTCCTCGTCACGCTGCCAGGAGCAGTATCTGGCCAGCAGCCGCAGTGCATCCAACTGGTCAGGGTTCTTTTCCAGGACCTGTTTCACGAGCTGGTGAAAATCGTCGGCCTGACCGCCCACAAGCATGTGCTCCGACGACATTGAAAGGATCCTGGTGGCCGAATCGACATCCTCACCGGCCAGATAAATATGTGCAAGCTCGAGAAACTTCGGATAATTTGCCGGCTCCATTTCAACCAGCTTGATGACCGCTTTCTCGGCTTCCGGAATATCATTTGCCTCAATCAGACAATCGATCAGGAGAAACCGAATCTCCCGGCTGTGCGGAAAATCAGCGAGAATTTCGCCAAGTTTTTCTGCCGCTTCAGCCGAGCTGCCCAGTGCAAACTTAGATTTTACAAATACTTCCAGCACCTTCGAATCATCACGCTTAATCGCCAAAGCCTTTTCGAACAACGCAATCGCACTTTCATGTTCGCCCTTGTTGGCAAGCCTCGCCCCGGCCTCGACATACGCATCAAGGGCTTCATCCATCTGGTTCTCCGCCAAATAAGAATCGGCGAGGCTGATGTAGACCTCCGTATTTGTCGGATCAAGGAGAGCTATTTCCTTCCACATTGCCAGAGCTTCTATTTTCTGACCTTCGCGCTGAAAGTGGTCCGCAAGTCTTGTGTACTGTGCCCTGGCATCGTTCAGCGAACCTTTAATCTTGTAAAGCTCTGCCAGTTTCTGCGAAACTTCGATCGATTGGGGTTCGAGTTTTGAGATTTTGTTATAAACCGCGATGGCTTTTTGCGCAAAACCCTGCTTGCCGTAATGATCGGCAACCGATGTATAGCATTTGACCGCGGCCTTTATATCCGTGCTTTTCGTGTAAAGGTCGCCAAGCATGTTCATCGTGCCGAAGTCTCGTGAGTCATGCTTTACAACAAGTTCGTATTCACCGATAGCGGACCGAATCTTGGAATCCCAGTCATGCACGGGCCACATCATCACGCCACCCCGATCAGCCGCCGCCGCACCACGGCCGAAAGCGTGTC
>JANNGV010000734.1:0-10562 GCA_031404055.1 Chloracidobacterium sp. | reverse complement strand
GACTCGTCCGAGGCCGGAGCGGGCAGTAGTTCCCCATGATCGGGCTCGTAGAGGAAGAGATTGCCGAAGGGATCGTGGGTGTAGTCCATCAGGAACATCCGGCGCGCGCCTGCGAACGACTTCTTCCTCCAGTGGGCGGCGACCTGCTCGTGATCCCCCTGCATCACCGCAGCCGCAGGCACGTTGAGCACTCGCTCGGCGGCGGCGCGGTAGGCGTACTGCACCTCGGTGCCGACCGCTTCGAGGTAGTTGTGCAGGACCGCCTGCTGCGCCATCGCGGACATCCGCTCGAGTCGCGACAACCAGACATACTGCGCCGCCAGCAGGACGCCCACCGGCACCAGCGCCGCGACGAATCCGGCCCACAGGAAATGACGCTTGATGAATGCAGTCATGCTCGTTTGCGCAGCCTCCGGAACCTATACTACGACGTACGAACCCCATTCGCCGGTCCGAATGCCGGTCATTTACAACTCGTTGACAACTCTGACACTTTTTTACCGCGACGTGAGCGACATTTACAGCACCCTCCGGTATTCTCCCCATGACGCATGGGAGGTGGGTCTCAACAGCCCCCCGGCACCCGGAAAGGAGCCCCTCGATGTTCTCAAAGCTGATGAGGTCGGCAGTGATGGTGCTCGCAGTCGCCGCGGTCGCGCTGCCCGCGACGGCAGGCGACTACGGTCAGAAGTGCACTGCATCCACCCAGGAGTGTCTGGACATGATGGCGGCGAAGATGAAGAGCTCCGGTTGGATCGGAGTCGAACTCGACCACCATCAGGAAACCGGCGCGATGTCGATCACCAAGGTGATCCCCGGCAGTCCTGCGGAGACCGCCGGGCTGCGGGTGGGCGATGAACTCTACTCGTTGAACGGGGTCAAGCTGGCCGGCGCAGCCGAGCCGGCGATGAAGTCGGCGCGCGGCGAGTGGAAGCCCGGACAGAAGGTGAACTACATCGTGATGCGCGGCGGGGCCGAGCAGAAGGTCGCCCTGACGCTCGCCGCCTGGCCGGCGGACGTGCTCGCGAAGATGATCGGTCAGCACATGCTCGAGCACGCCACGATGGAAGTAGCGAAGAACTAGCTCTCCTCCCCTTCGTTCCCCCGGGGCCCCGCGCATCCTCCTCCGCCGGGGCCCCATTTTCTTGTGGGGTCAGGTCTTAAGTTTCAAGCCCCTGCGATGGCACCGCTCGCTTTAAACTCAAGACCTGACCCCAGACGTTGCAGTTCTGTTACGCCCTCTCGGGCGGCTGCGGCGGAGGCGGACTCATGACTCCGCCTCCGGCCCCGGGGAAATAGGAAGGTATTTGTTTAGCGGGCCAGATCACGATGCGATCTTCCGCGTCTCAAAATGGCACTTGTACTTTTCCACAGTTTCTGGCATAACGTAATGCGTGAGCAAGCGAAACGAGTCGATCGCCGAGGAGCTCAAGCGCCTTCGCCGCGAGGTGGAACGACTGGAGCAGGAGCGCGCCCGCGCGCAGCGCGATCGCGATCGGGCGCAGCACGACCAGGATCGGTTACAGCGCGACAACGAGCGCATGCAAGGCGACAAGGATCGGCTGCAGCGCGATCTCGATCGGATGCAGCGCCAGCGGGAGCAGATGCAGCGGGAGCTCGAGCGGCTGTGCAAGGCTCTCGAGGCGGCGCGGCGCGAAGCGAAGCGGCAGGCGGCACCGTTTTCTCGCGGCCGACGCGTGGCGGACCCCAAGCGTCCGGGCCGCAAGTCCGGGCGCGCCTATGGTCGCCGCGGACGCCGTCGGATTCCCACTCACATCGACGAGACCTACGAGGCGCCGCTGCCGGCGCGCTGCCCGGAGTGCAAGGGCCGCGTGCAGCGGGATCGGGTTGCGATGCAGTACCAAGAGGAGATCCCGCTTGTCCGCCCCATCGTCCGTCGCTTCCAGGTGCACGTCGGTCACTGTACCGGTTGCCAGCAACGGGTGCAGGGGCGTCACCCGCTGCAGACCTCCGATGCCCTGGGAGCGGCCGCCAGCCAGATCGGGCCGCAGGCGGTGGCGCTCGCTGCGGTGCTCAACAAACAGTTCGGACTGTCGTTCGGCAAGGTCGCGGCCCTGTTCCGAGAGCGCTTCTCCCTGCAGATCACCCGTGGCGGGCTGGTGCACGCCCTGCACCGGGCGGCGCGCCAGGGTCAACCGAGCTATGCCGCCCTGCGCGCCACGATCCGTGGCAGTCCCGCGGTCAGTCCGGACGAGACCGGCTGGCGAGTCGACGCGATGCTCGCCTGGCTGTGGGCCTTCGTGACCGGGGATACGACCGTCTACGCCATCCAGTCGGGTCGCGGGTTCGAGGAAGCGGCGTCGGTGTTGGGGGAGGACTACGCCGGCGGGTTGAGCCGCGACGGCTGGGCGGTCTACCGTCAGTTCGACCGGGCGGTTCACCAGACCTGCCTCGCGCATCTGCTGCGCCGCTGCGAAGAGCTGACCGAGATCCATCCGCACGCCACGCTTCCGATCCAGGTCAAGGCGCTGCTCAAGCGCGCGCTGGCGGTCCGCAACCGGCTCGAGGCCGGAACGATCTCCGCGCACGGTGCGGCCATCGCCGCGGGCCAGATGTCGGCCGAGCTGCTCGCCCTGCTGGAACGCCCCAGCACCCTGCCCGCGATCGAGCGCTTCGCCAAGCATCTCGCCACCGAGTTTGTCGCCGTGTTCAACTTCCTGGTCCACCCGGCCCTCGACGCGACGAACTGGAGGGCGGAGCAGGCCATCCGTCCGGCAGTCGTCACCCGCAAGATGTGCGGCGGGGGCAATCGCACCTGGAAGGGCGCCGAGACTCAACAGGTGCTCGCCTCCATCCTGCGCACCGCCTCGCAACGTGGGCTCGATGCGAACGACCTCCTCGTCGAGATGCTCCGCGCGCCCAGGCCTATCGTGCCGGCCGGACTCCAGACCCGACCGCAGTAGCGGCACCCGCTAAACAAATACGGGGGCGGTTGCGATCCCGGTGATCGCCTCTCTGAACGGGCACACGCCGGGAGGCTGGCTCGACTACGCGGCCAAGATGGAGGAGGCGGGCGCCGATGCGCTCGAGTTGAACCTCTACTTCCTCGCCACGGACGCGGCCGAGCCGGCCGGGGTGCTGGAGGCGCGGACGCTCGCCGTGCTGCGCGCAGACTATTTTGATCGCGATGGCAATCGCACTCTTAATTGGAGTGCATGTTAACGTCCCGGCACAGCCGCAGGACCCGGTAATGGAATGGAATCAGGAAGCTGCCAGGTTGGCGGTACTGCCGGCATCGAGCCTCGCCCCGGTGCAGCAGACCCGAACGATGGCGATCGTTCAAGTGTCGGTTCACGATGCCGTTAACGGAATCACCCGTCAATACAGGACGTATCTTCCGTCCGGCCCGGCACCGGCCGGAGCCTCACCTGAAGCGGCGGCTATTGCGGCGGCGCACCACGCGCTGAGAAATCTGTTTGCGAGCAATGCCGCATCGCTCGACGCCATGTTTCTTGCATCGTTGGCCGCCAACAGCCTATCGGTTGACGATCCGGGTATAGCGTATGGCCGGTCAGCGGCGGCGGCGATCCTGGCAACGCGTGCGAACGATGGTTCTGCCACGGCCCAATTTAACCATCGGGCCCGCAGAGCCGGACTTCCGGGCGTCTGGGTACCACTGACTAGCGCTCCGGCACTGCTGCCAGGCTGGGGCAATGTGACTCCTTGGGTTCTGACGAGCGGCTCGCAGTTTCGCCCCGAAGGCCCGCCACCGCTCGACAGTGAGCAGTACAGTAGAGATTACAATGAGATCAAGGAGATTGGTTCACTAAATAGCGCGACGCG
Organism: Chloracidobacterium sp.; assembly: GCA_031404055.1. GTDB lineage: Bacteria > Acidobacteriota > Blastocatellia > Pyrinomonadales > Pyrinomonadaceae > OLB17. The sequence goes on along the minus strand of JANNGV010000734.1, from coordinate 6,758 downwards.
AACCGCCGAACAGACTCAGATCGGAACCTTTTGGCTCGGCTCGCCCGTAGCGATTTGGAATCAACCACTCCGGCAGTTGGTCGCAGGATCTAACTTCGATCTCTCAACCCGAGCCCGTACCTTCGCTCTCGTGCACATGGCGGCTGCCGACTCAAGCATCGCCTGCTGGGACGCAAAGTACGTTTACAACTTCTGGCGGCCTGAGCCAGCGATTAGACGAGGCGACGAGGACGGTAATCCTTTTACGACTCCCGATCCAACGTGGACGCCGCTGTTTCCGACGCCGCGGCATCCGGAATACGGTTCCGGCCACACGACGAACAGCGCGGCGATGGCAACAATCATGCAGCTTTTATTCGGCGACACACCGGTAGTGCCCATAACTTCAACAATCACGGGCATTACGCGACAATGGAACTCGTTTAGCGAAGGGCTTGATGAGGTAATCGACGCGAGAATCTATTCGGGACTTCACTTTCGCACCGCCGACGAAGTTGGCTCGAGACACGGAGGCCAGGTCGCCCATTTCGTTTGGGCAAACGCTCTGAGGCCGTGTCCGGGGGGAAGGATAAGGTGTTCCTAGAACACATCGCGGGAACCGGGTAAGACGTAACGCCGAGTCCCGACCGCTATCGTGAGGGCGTCTCGCCCTCACGATAGTCGCAGGATGTCACCGATACAGTCAGCAAAACGCTAAGCGTTACGATTTACACGTCCAGGTTCTTCACGTCAAGGGCGTTGTCTTCGATAAATTTACGTCGTGGCTCGACCTGATCTCCCATCAGGACGGTGAAGATGTTGTCGGTTTCGATGGCGTCTTCGATCCGCACCTGGAGCATGGTGCGTTTTTCCGGATCCATCGTTGTTTCCCAGAGCTGTTCGGGGTTCATTTCTCCCAATCCTTTGTAACGCTGGATGGTCAGGTCTTTTTTTGCCATGCCGGTAACTTTTTCGAGCAAATCTTCGCGCGAATTGATCGTTTCGCTGGTGCCGTTTTCGCCGAGGACGAAAGGAGCGGCGAATTCCTGATCCAGGAGGCGCATAAGCTCGACGGCTTTTTGGAATTCGACGTAGCTCGCCATGTTCCAGTCAAACAAAATTCGCTGGTGGTTCGGCATCGTGATCTCGATCTCGGACAGCCCGTGCTCTTCGTCATGGGCAAGCTCGGTGTCAAAACCGGCGGCGGCGATCTTGCCTTCAACCTCGGCCATCAACTCTTCCTGCTCAAAAACTTTTCGCAGCTTGATATCGTGCTTTACCAGAACGCCGTCTTTTCCCGCGAATGCGAGTAAAATAATACTCAGCAGCTTTGCGTCATTGCCCATACGGCGGGCAAAGCGTTCAAAATAGCTTTTGAACTCGATGGTTTGCTCTAACGCTTTTGCCAACTCACGGCCGGTGACGGTTTTGTCGTTAGCCTTGATCTCGACATCGTTCGTGCCCATCCGCATCAGGTAGCGGAACATTGCTTTTTCGTCTTTTATATACTCCTCTTTTTTGCCCCGTTTTACTTTATAAAGCGGCGGCTGGGCTATATAGACGTAGCCGTTCTCCAACAGTTCGGGCATTTGCCGGTAGAAAAAAGTAAGCAAAAGCGTCCGGATATGGCTGCCGTCGACGTCGGCGTCGGTCATCAGGCAGATCTTGTGATAGCGAAGCTTCGCGACATCGAAATCTTCCTTGCCGATACCAGTGCCGAGAGCCGTGATCAGAGCCTTGATCTCGCCGTGGCCGAGCATTTTGTCGAATCGGGCCTTTTCGACGTTAAGAATTTTGCCCTTGAGCGGTAAAACAGCCTGATTCTTACGGTCGCGGCCTTGTTTGGCCGAACCTCCGGCCGAATCTCCTTCAACGATATAAATTTCCGACAGCGCCGGGTCTTTTTCCTGGCAATCCGCAAGCTTGCCGGGCAATGTCGATGTGCCGAGAGCGCTTTTGCGGACAATCTCGCGAGCCTTTCTTGCGGCTTCGCGGGCGCGGGCGGCATCTACCGCCTTTCCGACGATCTTTTTTGCGACATTCGGGTTCAGCTCAAAAAACTCGCCCAGCCTTTCATTCAAAAACGATTCAACCGGTCCTTTTACCGGCGAATTAAGTTTACCCTTAGTCTGCCCCTCGAACTGCGGCTGCGGAATCTTGACGCTGATGATCGCAACCAGGCCTTCGCGGACATCATCGCCGGTCAGCGTAACTTTGGCGTTCTTGGTCATGCCCGAGCTTTCGGCGTAGTTATTGATAGTACGCGTGATCGCCCCGCGAAAACCGGACAGGTGCGTGCCGCCATCGACCGTGTTGATGTTGTTCGCAAACGAAAAGATCTTTTCGTCATAGCTGTCGTTGTACTGCATCGAGATCTCGATCGAAAGATCGTCATCGACCACCTCGAAATATAACGGATCATCGTGCAGCGGGCTTTTGTTCTTGTTCAAATGCTTTACGAACTCGGCAATGCCGCCCTTGTAATAAAACTCGTGCGATTTGTCACCTTCGTCCCGCTCGTCTTTGATAAAGATGCGAATGCCTTTATTCAAAAAGGCTTTTTCGCGTAGCCGCTCAGACAATTTATCAAAGCTGTAAACCGTCGTTTCAAAAATGCTAGAATCTGGGCGGAAAGTTATCTTCGTGCCGCGTTTCGTCGTCGTTCCGGTGTGCTTGAGCGGTGCGACGGGAATGCCGGCGGCAAATTCCATCTCGTGCGTTTTGCCGTCACGCCAGATCTCAAGCCGCAAGTATTCGCTCAAAAAGTTAACGCAGCTTACGCCGACGCCGTGCAGACCGCCGGAAACCTTGTAGGAATTCGAGTCGAACTTGCCGCCCGCGTGTAGGATCGTCATAACGACCTCCGCCGCCGAACGCTTTTCCTGCTTGTGCATGTCGGTCGGAATGCCCCGGCCGTTATCGATGACAGTGATCGAATTGTCGATATGTATCGCAACCTCGATAGTGTCGCAATAACCCGCCAACGCCTCGTCAACCGAATTATCGACAACCTCGTAAACTAAATGATGAAGGCCAATCTCGCTCGTCGAGCCGATGTACATCGCCGGCCGCTTGCGCACCGCGTCGCGTCCTTCCAGAACCGTTATCGAATCCGCTCCGTATTCTGTCGTTTTTGCTTTAGCCAATTTATGTATAACCTCTAAATCTATTGTTCAATCGTAATAATTTCGCCTGACTTTATATCGGTGAGCGCCGATAGAGCGGTAGGGATCAACGGCATCAAATCTTCCAGTCGATTGGAATTTGCCGAAAGTATGAGTATTGCCATTGGGAAATTTTTCGGATTCTGCTGATATTCAATATTCTTATCCACGGTAACAAGCACTTCAAAGTCCGTGGATGCAGCCTTAAGCAAGTCACCGTTTTCCAATCCTTTTAAACCTGCCTGTTCAATCGTTACAACATAGTGACCTTTAAGTAGTTTCCCGAGCGGTCGCGGTACACACTCGTCAAGCAGCAACTTCATATTCTGCTAATAACTCAATCTTGAACAATTCGAGAACGCCAATAACCTGGTTCCGCGAGACTGTAGGAAAATGGTCGAGAAAAACCTCCAAGCCATCTCCAGCCTCCAGATAATCAAAAAGATTCTGAATCGGCACACGCGTTCCGCGAAAAACGGCGGTACCTCCCATTTTTCGAGGATTACTCTCGACAAACTGATCAAAGCGTTTAGTACTCATTACTCATTTAATCAGGCCTGCGACCAAATAAATATCTTAGCATTTTTTTAGCCAGTTTGGACAGCACCAAAGGTTGTAAATATGGATAATTCAACGCAATTTAGCCGCACCGGAATTAACATCGAAAACATGCGAATTTGAGCCGAAAGTTTCAACAAAACTTTCCTTCGAAGTAGTCACAAAAGTCTGCGTTTTGCCGCTGAGAAATTCGAGCAATTGGCCAATACGTTGGTAGTCGAGTTCGGCGTCGATATCGTCCAACAAAAACACGGAATATTCCTGCTGCTGGGCGTGATAGACGGAGAGGTTGGCGAGTTGGAGCAGTAGAAGTGCGCTTCGCTGTTGGCCGGCGGAGCCGTATTTTCGAATGTCGTGGCCATCTAGAAGAATTTCGAGATCGTCGCGGTGCGTGCCGACTAGCGCGTAGCCGGCGGCGATCTCTGCCTGGACACGCAGCTTTAACCGCTCGGTGATGAGGCCTTCGTAATCGGACAGATCACCTTTGCCTTCGAGCGAGGAGACATATCGAATTGATATTTCCTCGATGCCAAACAGCCGTTTCTCAAACGCCTCGTTCAGCCTCTCAACAAACCGCAAACGCGAGCGGTGAATTCTGGTGGCGTGTGCTGCTAGTTGTTCATTCCACGGTTCGAGCAGGCCGGCAGTTTTTTCCAGGGAGTTTCGTTCATCATTTCCAGCCTGCAGCAAAGCGTTCTTTTGTTTAATGACTCGGTTGTAATCGGCAAGCGTTTGAACATACGGCGGGTGAATCGAAATTATCGCCCGGTCAAGAAATTTGCGGCGTGCGTCCGGAGTGCCGCGGACTATTTCAAGCTCGTCCGCGTTAAACACGACGGCGTGAAGCTGGCCCAGATAACGCTGCAGCGTTTCGCGTTTGCCGTTGACAAGAAAGGTCTTGGCATTGCCCTGCAATGCAGCCTGCAGATCGCGTTGAATATCTTCGGATTGCCTTACGCGACCCCGAATAATGGCGGTATCTTCGCCAAAACGGACTGTCTCCTGCAGCTTTGCCGTCTTAAAGGAACGCGTCGTCGCGAGAATATGTATGGCTTCAAGCCAGTTGGTCTTGCCTTGTCCGTTAAATCCTACTAGAATGTTTAGACCGTGCCCACAATGCACGCCGCCTTCTAGATTTCGGAAATTTTCAATTTCAATCGATTCGAGAAGCATCGGGAAAGTTTAACACGGAGTCCGGTTCGATACCGGTTCGTGTCTTTGCCCAAAAGCAGTCAAACCCCACAGACTGTCGGCATTTCCTTTATAGAATCTTTTTCTGGATTAACTTTGCATTAGCAGTTTGTTTAAACATAGGTGTTCAACACATTTGAACACTAACAAACATTCTGATACACCTTAATAGAGATGCGAATTTTTAATCTTTTTCTGATAACGCTAATGATCACCGTTTCGGCTTTTGCACAGCAGAACCTGAAACCCGGTGCAGCAGCGCCCGATTTTAATGGCGAATCGCTTGATGGAACGGTTTTTAACCTTTCTCAATTGCAGGGAAAGATAGTTGTGATCACATTTTGGTCAACAAAATGCGAGATCTGCCACAACGAGATACCGAAGCTCAATGAGGTGGCAAAGCGTTACAAGGATAAAGATGTCGTGTTTCTGGCCCTGACAATGGAAAACCAGGTGAAGGTTGAACCCTATCTGCGAAAAAATCCTTTCAATTTCAGCATTTTACCGAACAGTTTTGGCGTGATCCTAAAGTATGCGGACATGGACAAGAGCGGAAATATCAATATAGGATTTCCGGCCCATTATATTGTCAACCGAAAGGGAGCTATCGAGCTGAGAGCAGACGGCTGGGACAAAACCGCAAAAATCGAATCACAAATCTCACGAATGTTAGCGTCCGAATGAGCGATTTATCAAGTTTCGCTCCTCTCTCTTGTGTCCCCGGCTGATTAACTCCCAGCCGGGGTTTTTTGCGCTCATGGTATGGGGTTGCCATAGATATCGATATTGTCCAAAGGTTTCTTTTTAACCAGTCTCGGAGGCGAAACTACATCCCGGCTGACTTTCCAGTCCGCCTTGCGAGTAACCGTGTGACGGGCTATCAGGTCCACCCACGGTTTCGCGTTTTCAAGAACCAGTTCATCTCCTCTGCCCATTATATTAGCTCCGAAACCTGGCGTATCGTAGCAGTGACCTGCTCCTTGTCGAGAATCATCAATCGAACATGTTTTGTCGAGGCCTAGCAGAGCTTGAATATGATCCTGGTCAAGCGCGTGCCCGATCTCGTGAAAAAGAGTATCTTCATCGACATCGCCTTCATCGTAAAGCCACATGTGTGAACGAAAATTCCAGGGGCTCCACTCCGTTCGTACGGCATCAAGGTCAAGATGTACCTTCGGTTCACTATCTATTCCATCGCCGTCTATATCACGCGTCGGAACACTTAAGAGCTCAAATCGGCACAAAACATTTGGTCGCCACGCTGTCTTATCCTTTTTATTGTCCGGCAGTTGGTAATCGAAATACTCGAAATCATCCGGCGTTATAAGCATGAACTTCCTGTCCCAGAACGCCTGACCGCGCTGAAATTTGTGAGCGAACTCGCGCGCCGAAGCAAAATCCCATTCCGTTATCCCAAAATAACGTTTGTTTGAATCCACTGCGTAGTACTCATCATCGTCGCCAAGCATAATGATTCCCGGTCGAATTGTTCCCTGCTGTCCGTCCGCAAAGTTCAGCGAATAGCGGATTCGTATCGTCAACGTTACCGGATTCCAAACAAAAGCATGTGTCGGAACAACCAACTCCGACGTAAATTTGTCGCAAAATATCAAGTCATAAAATCCCTGATATTGTTTCGTTCTCTTCATGTTGAGGATCTTGAACATTCGGTTATCCTACTCCTTCGGTGAATCCCGTGGTCTTACAGGCTCGTGATAGTTTTCGTTGCAGAACTGTACCGGCGAGACAGCCATCCACATAAGCCTGCGTTCGGCGGCAAAAACCGGATCAAACTCAGAAACGGCAACATTGTACGACAACTTAACATCATGGCAAAACTAGACGCTTATACCGCTGACTTTTGCC
>JANNGV010000733.1:0-4765 GCA_031404055.1 Chloracidobacterium sp. | reverse complement strand
GTCCTTGCTCAGGGCGAAGATTTAGTGCCGATACCCGGAACGAAACGCCGCAAGTATATTGAACAAAATGCAGCCGCCGTGGATATCGAACTGACGGCCGATGAGATGGAACGGATAAACGAAGTATTTCCGCGCGACGCCGCGTCCGGACTACGCTATCCCGAAGCGATGATGAAATCGGTTAATGCTTGAGGAACTTTTGCCGCGGATTTACGCAGATGAACGCGGATATTAAGAATGTTCATTTGTTCTATTCATATCCGCGTCCATCCGTGTTAATCGGCGGCAAAATAGTTTTCGTTCTTATGAATGAATTTTTAAAATCAACCGAATTTCTGGATTCCGATGAAGTTTCCGTCCGCCATTTCGCATTGTCGAACACTGCTGGAGTATCCACGGACACGGAAAAGGCGGTCAAGCTGTATTACGCCGTGCGGGACGGATTTCAGTACGATCCGTACGTTCTTGATCTACGCCGTGAAGGGCTAACGGCGAGCAGACTTTTAACTCGGACGCGAGGCTATTGTGTTGAGAAGGCGGTCTTGCTAGCCGCGTCGGCCCGCGCCGTCGGAATTCCTAGCCGGTTGAGTTTTTACATCGTCCGAAATCATATCGCGACCGACCGTCTTGAAAAGGTTTTGGAGAAGGACTATCTTGTTTTCCACGGTGCGGCCGAGATGCTGCTTGAGGGAGAATGGAGAAAGGCGACGCCGGCTTTCAACAAGAAATTGTGCGATTTTCTTGGGGTTGAACCACTTGAATTTGACGGAACGCAGGACTCGATCTTTCAGGAATTTGATAAGTCCGGTAATGTTTTTATGGAGTATCTGCACGACTACGGTGCGTTTGACGATCTTCCATACGAGATGTATCTGGATGAATTGAAAAAGCACTATCCGCACATTTTTGGCAACGAGAATTATACTAAGGAAGAATTGGTATACGATTTCAGAAGGTAATAAATCAATCTAACAAGGAAGGTAAAAACGAAATGGCAGAGAGAAAAGCAACAGCAGAATGGAACGGCAGCCTCATGGAAGGCGAAGGCAGCGTAGCGCTCGGCAGCGGCGTATTTAGCGGAGCATTTTCGTTCGCGACCCGAATGGGTGATGAGCCCGGGACAAATCCTGAGGAGCTTCTCGGAGCCTCGCTCGCCGGCTGCTACGCAATGGCGCTCAACGCGACGCTTGAAAAGCAGGGAACGCCGGCAAAGAACGTGAAAGTGGAAGCAAAAGTATTCCTTGGCAAGGACGAAGGCGGCTTCAAGATCAACCGAATCGATCTCGAAACCACCGCTGCTGTCGATGGCATTGATGAGGATAAATTTGCCGCCGTCGCTGAAGAAGTAAAGAACGCATGCCCTATCAGCAAGGCTCTTGCCGCGACCGATATCACGCTTAAGGCGACATTGGTTAAGGCGAGTGCGGCTTAACCGGTCCGGACACAATTGCGTGTAAGAATAATTCAGATTGACATCTGTAACAATAGTAGTTACAATTGTGATATGGAAAAGCGTGTGGATTTTTTGACATCGGTTAACAGCACGTTCGACGACCCGGTGGTAAATGCCGCGGACGTTGAGACGACCGACTATGAGCTGTTCGATTCGTATTCGAAGGCGGTTGTTAATGCCAGCGAAACCGTTAGCCCTTCGGTCGTAAAGATCGAAGTAGAACAAAAAGCAAGGGCGCGACGCGGGCGGCCTGAAGGGAATTTGGCTGGCAGCGGTTCGGGATTTGTTTTCACCCCGGACGGATTTATTCTGACAAATAGCCATGTCGTCAGCGGCGCTCATGCTGTCCATGCCGTGCTTCAGGACGGGAACCGATTCGAGGCTTCGCTGGTCGGGGACGATCCTGATACAGATCTGGCGGTTGTACGCATTAATGCTCCGGGCCTTCACTCGACGCGTTTTGGAGCATCGAACAAGCTTAAGGTCGGACAGCTTGCCATCGCGATCGGTAATCCGTATGGTTTCCAAACAACGGTTACGGCTGGCGTCGTTTCGGCACTCGGGCGTGGTTTGCGGGCAAAGTCGGGATCGGCTTATAGATGACGTTATACAGACAGATGCCGCACTCAACCCCGGCAACTCGGGCGGGCCGCTGGTAGATTCAGGCGGGCGGGTGATCGGCGTCAATACGGCGACTATCATGCACGCGCAGGGGCTTTGCTTCGCGATCGCCGTGGATACGGTAAAATTTGTTGCATCGCGGCTGATGCGTGATGGTCGCATCCGCCGAAGCTACATCGGAATGGCGGGACAGAATGTTCCGATGCTGCGCCGCGTAGCTCACTATTACGGATTGCCTAATAAGAATGGCATTCTGGTAGTTTCGATGGACGATGGCAGCCCCGCGAAGAAGGCCGGCTTGCAGGAGGGCGACGTTATATGCAGGTTTGCGGGTGAAACTGTGGACGGTATCGATGAGCTGCACCGGCTGCTCACCGAGGAGCGTGTCGGTATCGAACAGAAAATAAACGTCATCCGCCGGACACAAAATCTCGAGTTTGGAATAATTCCGCTTGAAAGAGAGTTTATTAATTAGGGTTTTGCGGAATCTTTTACGGCTAAGTTATAATTTTGCAATAGTATAGGAGATAGAGATGGCAAATTTTGCTAAAGAAGTTACAGATACGGATTTTGAAACAGTTGTATTGGGATCGGATCAGCCGGTGTTAGTCGATTTTTGGGCTGAGTGGTGCGGGCCTTGTAGGATGATTGCTCCATCGGTCGAAGCAGTTGCTGAGGAGTATGATGGAAAGGCCACATTTGTCAAAATGGACGTGGACAATAATCAAAACGTTCCGCAGCGATATGGTATTCGCGGCATCCCGACGTTGATTCTTTTCAAGGGCGGACAGGAGCAGGAACGCATCGTTGGCGCGGTTTCGCGTGACGCGATCGCGAAGGTCGTCGGAAAATACGTGGAAGCGGCCGCTGTGTAATGCTTTTAACATGGAATGTCTTCGCCGGTTCGGATTTATCGAACAGGCGAAGACATTTTCCATTTTATGGAGCCTATACTAACTTAATGGCCGAGATCCAGGTCTCGACCATTTAGTAGCTGATTCTGATAGTTAGAATGTATTGATTCGCGCGATCGGGAGATCACCGGTTTGTCCCCATTCCTGCGACGAAATATTTCCGCTGACCGTCAGGACGTAAAAAGTTGCGGGTGTGCCGGGGCGCCATACAGCGAAATCGGTTTTGCCGTCACCATCATAGTCGCCCTGAACCGTACGATCACCCGTAATTCCCCATGAACTGGAAACGACAGTGCTGCCAGCAGTACCGCTCGGCTCAAAAGCCCAGTTTAGAATTCCGCCCGAATTGCTGACCACACACAAGTCGGTCCTGTTGTCTCCGTCATAGTCACCTGGTACGACAAGATCGTTCGCCCCACCGAACAATTCGGAGGTAAACGTTCCGCCTGAAAGCCTTTTAAAAAATCTGGCATTTGCACCGTCGGCACGCTGTACGACAAAATCCGATCTGCCGTCGCCGTCATAATCACCGGGAGCGGGAAAATCGCCAGTTTGGCCCCACTCGACGGCGGCAAAGACTGCGGTCGGCGACGTTTTGTAAAACCATGTGCTCTGAGCTCCGGGACGGTAAACAGCCAGATCATCGCGGCCGTCTCCATCATAATCGCCTATGATACGCGGGTTATCGCCGCTTTGGCCGAATTGATCGATCCGAATCGTGAAAGTAGAGCTCTCAACAATGTAGAATGTGCCGTTCGAGGCCCGGAAAGCCGCGATATCGTCAATCCCGTCGGCATCATAGTCGCCCGACAGAATGAAATCACCGTTGCTGCCCCAATCGCGAGATGAAGTAGCACCTCCGCCAGAAAGGCTGGTAAACCATGTTAGCTGTGATCCTGCGCCTCCGGCTGCTCGAACAACGGTGAAATCGGTTCGCCCGTCGCCGTTGTAATCGAATACCCGGCTTCGCGTCGGAGCTAAGCCATTGTTAATTTGGACAATGTCGTTTCCGGCACCGCGTCTTTTAAGGGCATTTCTTTTTCCGCTGAACGCAACGTTTCGAGAAACGTCGGATACAGGAAGATCGCTTGAGCGTCCCTGGTCGTCTGCCGGGTCAATTACGGCCTGAACAGCTTTTGTGTCAGAAGCCGAGACTTCTTGTGCCTCGGGCGCAAAGCCTGAGTGGTTAGTTGGCGATTGAGCGGATACCGTAGCAATCGCAAATACAATCGACAGAGAGAGAATTTGTGAGATTTTCTTAAGCATATTTTGTCCTTGACTGGAAGAGTAGATAGATTTGAATAAGTTTTGGCGTTAGTCGATTACTGATTGAAAAAGCGTAAAGTATTGAAAATAATGAGGTTTAACGCTTAGGTGATCGAGGAATGAAATCAACCGGAGTTTTCTATTACGGGTGGTGACCGCCTGTGATTCGGGCCGTCTACATATGCAGTATATCACACTGAAGACAAAAAAGGGCCGGGAAAATTCCCGGCCGCAATAAAAAGAGAGAACTGATCTAATCCGTTCAGAATGTGTTGTAACGGGCAGCCGGCAGATCGCCGGTCTGTCCCCATTCTTTCGTGGTGATAAGCCGGTTGCCGACCGTCATCATGTAGAAAGTCGCCGGTGTGCCGGGTCGCCAGACCGCATAATCGGTCCTGCCGTCACCGTCATAATCGCCCTGAACGGTGCGATCGCCAGCAACACCCCAAGTGTCGGAAACGACCGTGCTTCCCACAGTGCCGCTCGGCTCGAAGTCCCACACAAAGAAACC
>JANNGV010000732.1:0-7525 GCA_031404055.1 Chloracidobacterium sp. | reverse complement strand
CCCGTAAGAAAACTCCCCTTGTCTAATCAATGATTTTTCGTTTTATTGCTTGAGCTGAACGGCGGTATGATAGAGGAAATCGGATTGCAATACAAGAACAAACGTGGCGTTATGTCAGTAGCCCGACCGTAAGAGAGGTCTCCTTGCCTAACAAGTCGAAGCCCATCCTCACGGTCGAGCTACTGACGCGTCTTACTTAATCTCCAGTTCAAACGGCAACAGCAGCATCGCCTCGCCGCGTTTCATACGGTCGAAGAGTTCCGCAAAACGAAGTGCCCGCCGTGCATCCGCCGGAAGTGAGTCGGCCAGAGCTTTTTGGGCCCTTTGGTCGCCGCTCATCTCGGCCGATTCTTCATCGCCGAGGAGCGTCTCGAAAAACGGCCGGGGTTCGGGAAATACCACACGTTTTACATCTTTGTCAGCCGGCAGATTCGCAAGCTGCTTTGCGACTTCGATCGCTTTCTCAAGCCCGCCGAATTCGTCGATCAGCCCGTTCGCTTTGGCCTGTGTTCCGGTCCAAACACGTCCCTGGCCAAGTGTGTTGGCTTCCTCGACCGTCTTTTTGCGACCCGCAGCCACCTTCGGAATAAAGTTGTCGAAATAGATGCCATTGGTCTGGGCCTCCATCTTTTCCCGTTCTTCAGGCGTCCATTTTTCGGTCGCACGGAAAATACCGGAGTTCTTGCCGCGCATCACATACTGGTTTGTGATTCCGAGCCAGTCATAAAGTCCTTTCACTACTGGCTTGCCCATAAATACACCGATTGAGCCGGTGATAGTCGAAGGCTGTGCGACAATGCTATTTGCGTTGCAGGCGATGTAATAACCCCCGGAAGCCGCGACGTCGCCCATCGACACGACTACCGGTTTCTTCGCCTTCGCATTCTCAAGCGCGTACCACATCAGGTCAGACGCAAGGGCAGAGCCGCCTGGCGAATCGACGCGGAGGACGATTGCCTTGATCGAATTATCGGCGGCCGCGTCATTCACGGCGTTGACGATTGTGTCCGAACCGACCATCGCACCGCCAAATGGGCTTTCGTTAGATCGGCCGACATTGATTGCGCCCGAGGCATAAATAACTGCGACGCGTTCGCCCTTGTTCAAACCGAGTGAATCGGACGGTATTTCCTTATATTCGCTTGCACGGATCGTACGCAGATTTTCATCGGCACGGTAGTTTAGACGAGTTTTCAATTCGCTGTAGACCTGTTCTTTGTAGAAAGCTTCATCGATCAGCCCAAGCTCTTTGGCCTGCCGGGCGTTATACGGGGCCTCGTCGATCAGCTTCTTTACATCTTCAGGAGCTTTCTTGCGGGTCTTTGCAATTGCACCGGAAAAACGCCCGAAGTATTCGTCCAAAACGGCGTCGATAACCTCTTTCTGGCCCTCGCCCATCTCTTTTTTGGTGTATTGATCGGGTGCATTTTTATATTTCGGGCCGATCTGGATCACGTCGGCCTCGATGCCGAGCTTATCGAGCGAGCCTTTATAAAACATCGCTTCGGCGGCAAAACCATTTATATAAATATCGCCCGACGGTGGCAGGAATATCTTTTCAGCGGCCGTCGCAATGTAATATTCCTTGTTTGAGCCGATCTCCATATAGGCATAAACAGGTTTACCCGAGGCTCGAAAATCGCCGATTGCGTCGCGAAGCTCGTCTGCCTTGCCCCAGCCGATGCCGGGGAAATTAATATCCAAAATGACGCCGCCGATGCGACTGTCGATCTTGGCTTTGCGCAGTTGTGTCAGTAATCCGGTAAAGGATTGCATTTGGCCGATGCCGACGGCCTTTGCCAGCGGATCTTCAGGCGTGTAATCCGGCAGAGACCCGGAAACATTCAGGATCAGGACGCTGTTTTCGGCCACGCTTGGACGGCTCATCGTATTTGCCAGAAAGGCGATGCCGATCACTGCCACGAAAAAAAGCACGACGAGGATCGCGCCGACGATTAAAATAACTTTTGCTGTTCTTGAAGTTGCCATTGAAATAATTGTTAGAAAAACTCTCTGTAATACTACGCCGAAATCGCAAAAAAGTTTAATGATCACCGGCAAAGTGCATTTCAACGCGAAGACGCGGAATAGTTAAACTGAATTAAGGCAGTCATTTCGTTTTCAATGGCGTACAGCTTATAATTCACTTTCAAAAACTCTGCGTCTCTGCTGTTAATGTTTTTATGGCGAAAAAAGGTTCTATTCTGATCTGCGATGACGAAGAGATTATGCGCGAGGTGCTGGAGACGATACTTTCGGCTGCCGGATATCGCGTCGATCTTGCAAAAACGGGCGAAGAGGCTCTGGAAATATACTCGCAAAAATCCTTTGACGTCGTTTTGATGGACGTTTCGATGCCCGGCATGGGAGGGCTGACGGCGCTTGAAGAATTGATTAAGCTTGACCCTGAAGCGGTCGTGTTGATGATTACCGCCTTTGCGACCTTCGACACCGCGATCTCGGCCTGGGAAAAAGGTGCGAACGGCGTGATTAGAAAGCCGTTTCAGAACGAACAGATCCTCGCCTTCGTCGCTAAGGGCATTAAGAAACGCCGAAAGGAAGAAGAGCGTCAAACGCTGCGGCAGGTGATGACGCGTTCGGTAAAACGCGATGCGATCGTCGGCCGGTCGGAGAAAATGGAAGAGATTTTCCGCCTGGTAGATCGCGTCGCTCCGGCCCGCTCAACGGTATTGATCACAGGCGAGAGCGGGACCGGCAAAGAGCTTCTGGCAAGGGCGATACACGAAGCCAGCCCGCGCACGGATAATCCTTTTGTAGTAGTAAACTGCTCGAATATTCCGTCGGAGCTTCTTGAATCCGAGCTTTTCGGCCACACCAAAGGAGCGTTTACCGGTGCCGTCGCCGCAAAAAAAGGGCTGTTCGAAGTTGCCGATACGGGATCGATCTTTCTCGATGAGATAGGCGACCTTAGGCCGGAAACGCAGGTGCGGCTGCTCCGCGTTATCCAGGAACGCGAGTTTACGCCGATCGGCGAAACGGCGACGACAAAGGTCGATGTTCGCATCATCGCCGCCACCAACGTCGATCTAAAAGACGCGGTAAAGACCGGGACATTTCGCGAAGACCTTTATTACCGGCTGTCGGTTGTGCCAATCGAACTGCCGTCTCTCCGCCAGCGGCCCGAGGATATTTTGCCGCTGACAAAGCATTTCGTTAAGAAATACAACGAAGAAAATCAGCGCGAGATCTCCGAAAATGTTTCGCCGGAGGTACTCTCGCTTCTTGAAAATTACTACTATCCCGGAAATGTCCGCGAGCTTGAGAATATAATAGAGCGTGCCGTTGTGATTGCCGCCACCGACGAGATTACGGTCGAATGCCTCCGCCCCGAAGTCCGCGATCCAGGTCTCGCCTTCGAAATGATAAAACGCACCGAAGGCACGTCCGGCGACATCGACATCGCCCGCGGCGTAAACTTCTACGATGAAGTCAAAAGATTCGAGATCGACCTCATCCGCCGTGCATTAGAACAAACCGGCGGCCACCAATCCCGCGCCGCCCGATTACTCGGATTAAACGCCACGACGCTGAATTCAAAGATCAAAACTTACAATATTCACACACGCTCCTAAAAATAGGCCGAGATGCTCTTTCCCGTTAAAACGAACAACTACTAAAATCTCAGTATTTGAAAGTATACATACCCATCGTCTTCCCGGACTCGTTACCCCGGCAAATTCAATTTTTTGTATAAATATTCAAATCAATGCATGAAACCTCGGATTTAGGCGAACCAATTGTTGTGGCCAAACGAGTTAGATTGTTAACCGTCGTGGCATACAAGTTGTTACAAATCTAATGCTTGATAATTTGGTTATCGTCAGGTCTAAACATAGCCCGATTAAATTGAGCCAATGACTGGAATCGTGACTTAACTTCCTTACTTCCTGTTATTTTACAATCTGTCGAGTATGAGATTTGGTTTTTACGGATTGCATTAATAATCAGCTTCTCTCGAATTATAAAAGGAGTCGTGGGTATCGTTAAGTGTAAAATAATGTAAACGAATATCCATTGATCGCACGTCATCTTAAAAAAGACAGAATCTGTTAGAGATTGGAAGCTTAAAGTGGAGAGTAATATGAAGAAAATATTTGCCGTTTTTTTTGTTGTGTGTTTGCAGGTGATGTCTGCGTACGCACAGAACACGACTGGAAAGATTATAGGAACGGTGTCGGCACCAGATGGTGTAATTGCCGGGGCCACGGTGGTTGTCACCGATAATCAGACCGGCAGGGAAAGAACCGTTGTAACCAGTTCCAGCGGGACGTTCGAAGTCTCACAACTTGAATTTGGGACCTACGTTGTGAGGATAACAGCATCGGGGTACAAGACTCTTGTAACTAATGATGTAAAAATTGAAGCAAATCGCGAGTATCCGCTGAATGCATCACTTGAACTGGGAACGATAACCGAGGAAGTGACAGTTACCGCCGAAGGTGCTGAGTCGGTCAACTCCTCAAATGCGGAATTGAGTACGACGGTTACTGCCGCGCAAATCCGTGAACTCCCCTTAAATGGACGTAATGTGCTGGCTTTGCTGAATTTGCAGGCGGGGGTTAATGCTACTACCAGTTCGATAAATGGACAGAGATCGGGTTCGACTTCCGTTACGCGTGATGGTCTGAATATCCAGGATAATTTTATCCGAACGGGAGTTTTTGTTCAGGACCGTCCAAGTGTTGACGATACAGGTGAGTTTACAATTACCACACAGAATGCGGGTGTCGAACAGGGCGGCGGATCAAGTCTGGTTCAGGTCGTGACGCCTCGAGGAGGCTCATCCTTTCATGGTAACTTGTATGCGTTTAACCGCAATTCCGAGTTTGCCGCAAATTCGTTTACCAATAACGAGAGAAACCTTCCGCGCCCGTTTTTGAACCGAAATCAATTTGGCGGCAGTCTTAGCGGCCCCGCTCCTCTACCGGGTTTTGGTGAGGGTACGCCAGCTTTCTTCAAAGATAAAGGATTTTTCTTTTTTAATTACGAAGGATTTCGACAGGCACAGCAAGTAACCGCAACGGGTACAACATTGCTTGCCCCTGCACGAAATGGCGACTTCACATATACCGACTCCGCCGGTACATTAAGGACGGCGAACATCTTAAGCGGGATGGGCCTAAATACCGCTGGAGCAAATGCACCCGTCTTTACAGGTGCAGGAGGCTCGTTAGGAGTTAACCCTATCATCCAGTCACGTCTGCTTGCTCTGCTACCCACTAGCGCCAACGGAGTCTTGACCGGAACGAACTTTCTTCAATCGACCAGTTTTCTTCGTTCTTCTCCTGTGAAACGGGATGCCTGGACTGGGCGTTTTGATATCGAATTTAATGATGAGAACTCTTTCAATTTTGTTTACAAACGAAACAATGAAGCAAACGCTCGCACAGATCTGGCGGCTGGATTTTCTCCTACACCGTTTGTGAATCAAGGTGGCCCGACTAATTTCTTTGTCGCTGCATACCGGATGACGCCGTCAAGCAGTTTTTCAAACGAAATCCGCGCGGGGCTACAGTATTCGGAACCTTTCTTTAATGAAAGCAACATACCTACGGATTACTTGATCGGACAGACGCTGGTAACTACTCCAGAAGGCTCATTCCGGTCACAGGGACGAACTACGAATTACCGTAACATACAGGACAATGCCGTTTATACTATTGGCAATCACTCGCTCCGATTTGGCGGTCAAGCTGAACTGTTTAATGTCGATGCGGTGAACTTCGCCGGAACAACACCCGTATACAACATTTCTTCTACAGCCAACACCCAAACACCAGGGCTAACGGCCGCTTTATTTCCGGGCGGTATCAATACTACCGACCTCGGTCGAGCAAATGCTCTCCGTTATTTGCTGGCCGGCATTGTTGGAAGCGGAACACTTACCGCAAATCTGACAAATCGAGATTCCGGATACGGTTTTGGCCCGGCGTTAAGACGGCTCAATTACAATAGCTACTCCGCATACTTCTCCGACCAGTGGCGTATCATGCCGAACCTTACCCTCAATCTAGGTGTGCGATACGAACTTTACACGCCTCTCAATACTCCGGACGGCCTTTATTTGGAACCGGTTTTCCCGGATCCGGATGATATTTCAAGCGTTGCAAGAGCCGGCAATATCCTTAATTTCGTAGGAACCAATGTGGGCAGTGAAGGCGACTTTCACAAGGCCGATAAAGATAATTTCGCACCTAGCGTTAGTTTCGCTTACACTCCGAACTTTACCAATAGATGGTTTTCGGGCTTGGTAGGCACTGGCACGGTTATCAGGGGAGGATTTAGAGTCAGTTATGTAAATGACGAATACGTTCGTGCAGCTGACGCTTTCAACCTTGCAAATACCGGCTTGGGTTCACTACTCACTAATGCAAGAAGCAGCACGGGTTCGACCAATTTGCGCTCAACTCTTAGTCCGACGGCGGGATTTGAACCTCTGCCGGGTTTTGTGGCTCCGACGTTTACCGCTCCTCCCCGAACATTCATAACGAATAATCCGACTGCTTTAGGCGGAGTTTTCGGTGTTGATCCGAATCTTCAACTGCAAAGAGTGTACGAATACAATATCGGAATTCAGCGGGAGATCGGTTTTAAATCGGTAGTTGAGATCAGATATGTTGGAAGCAGAAGTAATTCGGCCATCCGGTCGATCGACTATAATCAGCTCGACACGATCAACAATGGCTTTTTCCAGGACTTCCTGCGTGCTCAAAACAATTGCCGTTTACAAGGTGCAGCGGCTAATCCAACAGCCCCGAATCCCTTGCTTGTATGTACGGATGCACGATACAATCCAGCTATCGTTGGAAGCCAACCGTTGACCATATTCAATAATTTGGGTGGCGGCACGGTTGCGGCACCCAACCCCGGACTATTGAATAACTCGACTATCGTGAATCTTATTCAACGTGGTCAACCGGGAGATCTTGCTCAAACGTACATCGGGAACCGGCTATCGGGAACCGTCGTGTTTCAGCCGACCTCTGACATATTCGCTACGGATATTCTGACGAACGGCGGTTTATTCCGCTACAACGCTTTACAGGCTGAGGTACGACGTCGTTTCAGCAACGGATTCTCTTACCAAGTGAATTACACGTTCCAGAAAACTCTTGGTGACGTGCCGGATGACTCGCAGGTTCGCCAGAGTCCGTATCAGGATAATAATAATCCCCGGCTTCAATACGGCCGCCCGGATTTTGACCGAACACATACAGTTAACGCAAATATGGTTTACGAACTGCCATTCGGTAAGGGGAAGAAATTCATTAATCAAGGCGGATTAATGAATGCGATCTTTGGCGGTTTTCAGTTCTCGTCAATCGTTAACTTGAGTTCGGGTCCGCCGCTCGGAGTTATCGATCCGCGTGGTACGTCGGCTCGAGCTGGGCGTTCCGGCAGGCAGTCGGCTACCTCAAGTCTGACGACGGCTGAAATTAAAGACTTGATGGGTGAGTATAATACGCCTAACGGTATATATTTCGTCAACCCGAGCGTGTTATTT
>JANNGV010000731.1:0-2500 GCA_031404055.1 Chloracidobacterium sp. | reverse complement strand
TGAGTTTGTTGTCGATTGTTAATGCTGTTGGGCCTGTGTTTCCCTTGAGCGAGTGTTTCGGTTGAAAGTGTAAAAGTCAGGGCAAAAACCCCAAATGCAATACCAAGTATTGTTTTCATCTGTTACTCCTTGTCATTATTTAGTTTTCTTGCCCGGGCATATTTAAGACGGCTGCAATTTACGGATGGCCGAAAAAAAAACGAATCGGAGCATCAGTTCGTGTGACGGCGGTAATTTTGGAACGAACGGTGAATCGTATATTGAATCGTATATTGAATCGTATATATGATGAAAGCCGCAAGCTTTCAGCGGGCCGCGGACGGGCCGTAATGTCGAACATTACAAAGATCCGATAAAAAGGCGCGAATGACCCGTGTCATCCGCGCTCTCGCATATAAAAAGGTTACTTCGTTGCCGTCGGCGATCCGGTACGCGGACGGGCGTTTTTTACATACTTATCGAACCACTGGACCATCTCATACAGCGTATGCTCAACTGATTCCTTTGCGGAATATCCGTGAGACTCCAACGGCAGCATAACAAGCCTCGCCGTTCCGCCGGTGCCGCTGATGGCGGCATACAGGCGTTCCGATTGTATCGGATAGGTGCCCTGGTTGTTATCCGCCTCGCCGTGCATTAGCAGGATCGGTTCGTTTATTTTGTTTGCGTAGAAGAACGGCGATACCTTCGAATAAAGCTCCGGGGCCTCCCAAAATGAACGCCTTTCAGACTGGAACCCGAATGGCGTCAGCGTTCGGTTATAAGCACCGCTTCGGGCAATTCCGGCACGAAATATGTCGGAATGGGCAAGCAGATTTGCGGTCATGAATGCACCATAACTGTGCCCGCCGACGCCGACGCGGTCGCGATCGACCACGCCCATCTCAACGCCTTTGTCGATTGCCGACTGTGCCGAGTCAACTACCTGCTTAATAAATGTATCGTTGACCGTCTCCGGGTTGCCGACTATGGGCATAGTGGCATCGTCGAGAACCGCGTAGCCTTGCAAAACGAAAAAGAGATGTGAAATCCCGCCCATCTGAGTAAAACGATTTGTCGAGCCTGAGACCTGACCCGCAGTTGAGGTGTCGGTAAACTCCTGCGGATATGCCCAGACCAAGGTGGGCAGCGGCGTTCCGGGCTTGTATCCCGGTGGCGTGTAAAGCGTAAATGACAGATCGACGCCATCGGCACGCTTGTATCTGACGAGCTGTTTTTTTATTCCGCGAAGCAGCGGAGACGGATCTTTGAAATCCGTGATCTGACGATACGCAAGAGCGGTGCAAACTCGTCCCGCCGGACATACCTGCCGCATGAAAACGTTTGGCGGCTCCGAAATCGATTCCTTCCTGGTCAGGAAACTCATCCCGTCGTCATCGATCATCCCTGCAAAGCTTTCGTATTCGTCGGTGCCTGAACGCCATATCTCATCTATTTTCTGAGTTTTCAGATTCATCCGCCTGAAGAAAGGCCGATCGCCTTCGGGCGAAGCACCGGTCCCGGTCAGAAAGATATCATCGCCATTCTGCCGAATGACGCTGGCCCCGTTGGGGAGCGTTTTCATAACGGGCGTGCCAATATCGTTATAACGATCGTTGACATTCGTGTCGGATATAAGCGTGCTGCTGGCTGGATTTCGATAATCGGCCGAGAATATACGGCGGCGCTGTGTGTCCCTGTCATAATCGAAATACAACATCAATCCGTCTTTTTCACCAAAAAGTCTTCCTTGAAAACGATTCTGTACCTTCAACAGCTCCATTGCAGCACCCGTGAACGGCGCGTTTAACGTCATCAGCTTATCGCGCGGCGTGATCTTTTTGCGCGGATCGCCGCCGTCCAGAGCCTCAACCCACATCAGCGTGGAGGGTTCGGTCGGTATCCAACTATAGCTGCGTGGCCCGGTCGGCACGCCTTGCACGGGTAGGTTGTCCTGAAGTGGCGTATTCGCAATAGTCGCAACGGGTTTTCCGCTTAAATCCCAGACTTCAATCTTCCTCGGAAAACGCGAGAAAGGGTATTGGTATGAAAAAGGGCGGTCGATACGCTCGGCAAGGACATATTTTCCGTCGGGCGAGAAATCGGCGTTGTTGTATATTGCGGGAGTGCCGATCTCGCGAACTTTACCGTTGACATCGATCAAAGCAAGCTGCGATGTGCTGTAGTATTCAAAAAGGCGCTCATCATTCGGGCTCTTAAGCAGGTCTTGAAAAGTTTGAACTGCTCCGGTGCGGCCTGACGTTTCCTGAATGTTCGGCTCGCTCGGCGTAATGTTTTGATATCCGGGGGCGGCACCGCGTTTCGACGGTACCAGCGTCGCCGAGATCGTCCGGGAATCTTCCCAGCTAAAACCTCCGAACGCCGTATTTACTAAAACATTTTTGACCTTAACCGCTTTCGCCGTTGCAGTCTCGATTATCCACAATTCGATTCCCGAAGGTGTAATATTCCCTGCCGCAATGTACTTTCCGTCCGGCGACCATTGTGGGCTGATGATCTG
>JANNGV010000730.1:0-10193 GCA_031404055.1 Chloracidobacterium sp. | reverse complement strand
CCGGCCGCAGCGGCCGATTCGGGTGTCGATTCAGGCGTTGTACTGACGTTAACAGGCGGGTTCACGTTCAGGTTTGAGGTGTCGCCGGTCGTTTTGAGTGAGCATGCCGATGAAAGAATCGTAAGGAAAACGACCGCTGATAAGATAGCGTTTTTCATATTTGATAGATGGTTTAAGCGAATTTTTAGCGCCGCGTCACGACGATAATCTGTTTAATCGTACGGCAAGATAGCATGGTTTCAAAATAATTCAAGGCGCTGATGGCGGCAAATTTGAAACTTTTATGCTGTTTGAATGGTAATATTCAGTCCGCTGAATGAATTAATTATGAAACAGATTAGAAGCTTTCTTCCGTCACTTTTTGTTGTTGTTTTTATTCTCGGCGTTCAGGCCGGGCTGGCCCAAAAAAATCTTCAGATAGAATATACGGTCTCGTTGCCGGACATTGCGGCACAGCAGTTCCATATCGCAACCAATATCAGGAACATCAACCAGCCGAGGCTTGATCTTGCCTTGCCGACGTGGACGCCGGGTTGGTATACGGTCGAGAACTATTTTAAGAATGTGCTCAGGTTTCGCATTACCGATGGAGCAGGCAAGGTTTTGCCGCTGCGGATGTCGCGAAAGCAGACCTGGAACGTCGATACACGCGGGATAAAGCAGATTCGGATTGATTACGATTACAGCGCTGCGCTTCTTGGGCTAAATCAGGCAAAGATCACGACGGATTTCGCGTTTTTCACTGGAATTCAGCTTTTTCTCGAACCGCTCGGCCATCGAAAGACGCCGAGCACGGTGAAGTTTCAATTGCCTGCGGGCTGGAACCTGTTGTCCGCGCTCAAAGACACGGCTGACCCGATGACGTTTATTTCGGCTGATTACGATACGCTCGTCGACGCGCCCGCGTTGATGGGAAAATTTGATGTAATGCAGTTTGAAGTCGAGGGCAAGCCGCACTATTTTGCCGCGGCCCCGGCGGGAGTTTTTAACGCCGAGAAATCGACAAAATTCACCGGGATGCTTGGCAGCACGATCAAGGCCCAGAGCGCCATATTCGGCGGGCTGCCTTATGAAAAGTATGTGGCGTTCTATTTTTTTCAACCAGCGGAATCGAACGCGAGCGGAGCGCTCGAACATCTGAATTCATACGTTGCGTTTGCTCCGCAGGGTGCAAATGCAACGCCCGAACAGATCATTGGCACCGGCTCGCATGAATTCTTCCATCTTTGGAATGTAAAACGAATCCGCCCGGCCGAGATGTGGCCCTACGATTATTCGCGTGAGAACGAAACTCCGTTGCTGTGGGTTTCTGAAGGGTTTACGAATTACTACGGCGTAGTAGGAACCTATCGCGGCGGCGTGACAACCAAAGAGCAATTTCTGGCCAGCGCGGCCGGAGCGGCGGGCGGGATCGAAAACACCGAGGCCCGCAAATTCATCTCGCCGGCAAATTCTTCGGTTTCGACTTGGGCCGGATATGATACACCGGTCGCATTCGGCATTTCGTACTACACGCAGGGGCAAAATCTGGCGGCATTGCTCGATCTTTCGATCCGAAATGACACCGAAGGCCGCTCAAGTTTGGACGACGTGATGCGGACGCTTTTCAACGATTTTTACAAAAAAGACCTTGGATTTACGACCGCGGATATGGTTTCTATCATCAATAAATTAACCAAAAAAGACTACAACGATTTCTACAACCGCTACGTGTACGGTACCGAAGTGCCCGATTACGACCGCATCTTCGGCTACGCCGGTTACAAGATCGAAAAAACGGAGCAGGCAACGCCCGATTTCGGATTCTCAATACGTCCGCGTAATGGCGGGTTTGGCATTAACGGCGTCGAAGCTAACGGCTCGGCGGATGCTGCAGGTTTGAAACCGGGCGATGTGATCCTGAAAGTAAACGGCGGCTCAGTTTTTAGCGCTCTGTTCGGCACGTTTGCTGGAAAGGAGATCAAGCTTACGGTTATGACCGGCGGCGAAGAAAAAGAATTGACCATGAAGGTCGGCTCGCGGGCGTTTACAAATTATTCGCTTGCCGAACTGCCGAATGCAACGCCGCGGCAGTTGAAGATACGCGGGGGTTGGCTGAAGCAGTAATGAGCCAAAATTTTCTTTGCGAATCAGAAGATTTGAGCGAGAATGTAGGTTATGACTAGCGATACAGCACTTATTACGGACATACTCGGGCTTCCGCCTGCAAAAAAGGCTGAGATTGCTGAGCATGTGGAACGCCTTAAACGTACCAACGGTAACGAAGAGCCCAAGAAACCTCGTCGCCCGCCAGCCGGAAGTATGCCTGGCCTTTTCAGGATAATGCCAGGTTTTGACGATCCCATCCCCGGTCTTGAGGAGTATATGTAATGCGGATCTTGATAGATACGCATACTTTCATATGGTATACGGGAGCCAGTTCCAATCTAACTCCGCAGGCAAAGAATCTAATCGCCTCGGAGACCGCCGATGTTTTTATCAGCATCGTCAGCATCTGGGAGATTTCTATTAAAGTCGCTCTAGGAAAGCTTGAGATCGAAGGCGATTTTGACCAACTCCTTAATGTATTCTCCAAATACGACATTGAAATCTTGCCGCTGGACTTTACCCACACCGTAAGACAAAGCTCGATGCCTTTCCACCACAAAGACCCGTTCGACAGAATGATCGCGGCACAGGCTTTGGTCGAGGAGATCGACTTGATAAGCCTCGACGACGTGTTTGATCGATACTTTGAAGGGTCGGGGGTCAAACGGATTTGGTAAACGTCCAGCCCATCGTTGAGGTCAGAAACGTCAGTTACGAGATCGGCGACTCGTTAATATTGGACGATCTGAATTTTTCGCTGCACTCAGGCGAGATACTTATTCTGCTTGGCGAATCCGGCTGCGGCAAGACGACGACGCTAAAGCTCATTAATGGATTAATAACGCCGACGGGCGGGGATGTCCTGGTTGAAGGAAATGCCACGACAAACTGGGACCTGATAAAACTACGTCGGCATATTGGTTATGTTCTTCAAGACGGGGGATTGTTTCCGCATTTTACCGTTAAGGAAAACGTTGCCCTTACACCTGGACTTGCACGCTGGGACGCGGAAAAAGCCGACGCGAGAGCTATCGAAATGCTAGGTCTTGTCGGGTTAAATTCCGACAGATTTGCCGACCGGTTCCCGCATGAGCTCTCCGGTGGCCAACGGCAGCGAGTCGGCGTAGCCCGCGCACTTGCCGCCGATCCCAATCTGCTGCTGCTCGACGAACCCTTCGGTGCCCTGGATGCGATCACGCGGACAAACTTGCAAAAAGAGTTTGCGAAGCTGGTCAATGAATTAGGCAAAACCGCCGTCTTCGTAACGCACGACCTTCACGAAGCAATGATATTAGGAACTCGGATCGCTTTGATGGATAAAGGAAAGATCGTGCTGCTGGATACGCCAGAGAATTTTGCGGCATCAGACCTTCCGCTCGCACGTGATTATCTCGAAACTATTGCCGTAGTCAAGTGAGTGTTCCGCATGTTCACTTGTTCCAGGCGCTGTGGAACGGAACAAAACTAATGCCGGATTTTATAAATTTCCTAAAAAACAACTGGCCTGAATTACTCGCCTTAACCCGCGAGCATATCTTTATTGTCTTTATTTCAACCGGCCTGGCTATTCTCATCGGCCTGCCGCTGGGGATTTTGCTGACGCGGGTAAAGTCGCTCCAAACGCCGGTGCTTGGGTTTGCAAACATCATGCAGACGGTGCCGAGCCTTGCGCTTTTCGGTTTGCTTATTCCAATACCGTTTATAGGCGGCATCGGTGCTAAAACGGCGGTTATCGCGTTGGCTCTTTACGCTTTGCTGCCGGTTATTCGCAATACGGTAACGGGAATCCTCGGCATCGACCCGAAGGCGCGCGAAGCGGCGACCGCGATGGGCATGACGAATGGACAAATACTGACAATGGTCGAGCTGCCGCTCGCGATGCCGGTGATACTGACCGGGATTCGCGTGGCGGTGGTCATCTCAGTTGGTGTCGCCACGGTCGCCGCCGCTGTCGGAGCGGGCGGACTCGGCACTTATATCTTTCGCGGGCTGCGGCAAAATGACAATAATTTGCTTCTCGCGGGTGCGATAGCATCGGCATTGCTTGCTTTATTGTGCGATTTTGCTTTGGGGCAATTCGAGAAAACTTATCAAATCGGCGAACGGCAATTGACGGGGAGGCGAAGATTGATCGGATTCGGAGCCGCCGGTCTTTTCGCTGCGGTCATCACTGTCAGCTATATTCCAAATTTCAAATCTGAAATCTCAAATTTGAATGATGTGCAGCCGGGCGTGGCTATTGCCGATGGCCGAAAAATCGTCGTCGGGTCAAAGGACTTTACCGAATCTATCATTCTGGCCGAGATACTTGCCCAGATGCTCGAAAAACAGGGCGTGTTGGTCGAACGGCGATTCGAGCTTGGCGGCAACATTCCGCACGAATCGCTGTTGTCCGGGCAGATCGACGTTTATCCCGAATACACCGGCACTGCCTACACAGCCATTCTCAAAAAACCTCCGATCACCGATCCGCAGGCGGTTTACGACCAGACCCGCGCGGAATACGCCGCACAGTTTGAGCTTGCGGTTAGTCCGCCACTCGGTTTTGCGAATGATTTTGCGATACTCATCCGCGGCGATGTAGCTCGGAAAGACGGCCTGAAAACAATATCCGACGCCGTGCCGCTTGCTAAAAACTGGCAAGCCGGATTTGGGCAGGATTTCATGTCGCGGGCGGACGGCTATCCGGGCTTTTCAAAAGCCTACGCCTTCAATTTCGCCAGACAGCCGCGCGAAATGGATCTGTCGTTAACCTATCGTGCATTGCAGTCCGGCGAACTCGACATCATCGCCGGCAACTCGACCGACGGCCTAATCTCGGCTCTCGACCTAGTTCAACTGGCGGACGACAAACGTTACTTCCCTCCGTATCAGGCAGTTTTTATCGCGCGTCAAGACGTGAATGAAGTGTTAACCGATGTGTTTACAAAGTTAAGCAATGCGATCTCAACCGAAGAAATGCGTAGACTGAATTATGAGGTCGATAGCAGAAAACGAACGCCTAAAGACGTCGCGAGGGAATGGGTTGAGCGGTGAACGCAACATTTCCAATACGAATCGTTGCTCCATTTTCCGTTTTACCGGTATGGTTCGCCGAGTCCATCCAGACGCTGCATGAGTTCTATGTGATCGACTGGCTTGACCATATGGCTGTCGAATCCGGCATCTTTGGATCGCTGCCGGTCTTCCTCTTGTCCCCAACCAGTCAGAGCTATAAGCGTCATATTCTTCCCCCAAGGCTGCTGTCTAATTTCTCGAGCAGCCTCGTAACCATTTAACCTCGGCAATCCAATGTCGAGCAGAATCACTTCGGGACGAAACACGGCAGCGACTTCTACCGCTTCGAGGCCGTCATTGGCCATCCGAACCTCGTGGCCCGTAATCTCCAGCAATAGA
Organism: Chloracidobacterium sp.; assembly: GCA_031404055.1. Taxonomy (GTDB): domain Bacteria; phylum Acidobacteriota; class Blastocatellia; order Pyrinomonadales; family Pyrinomonadaceae; genus OLB17. The sequence continues at coordinate 4,709 of JANNGV010000730.1, read as the reverse complement.
GTAAGCGATTCCGCTGAGTCAATATTGTCGTCAACAACCAGAATTCGCCTCGGAATTGCCGACGCCCTTCCAATCACTGGTTCAGAAGGTGAGGCAGGCTTTGCCGTTTCGCTCAAGATGGGCAGACGAACCACAAACTCGCTGCCCTTTCCGAGTCCGTCACTCCGAGCTTTGACGGTTCCGCCATGCATGTCGACGAGGCTCTTCACCAAAGTTAGTCCTATTCCCAACCCGCTTGTTGCCCGTTCCAATGAGGTGTCGGCCTGAACAAACATATCAAAGATGTAAGGAAGTTGTTCGGGAGCGATACCGATTCCGCTGTCAGTTACCCGTATGATCGACAGTTCGTCTTTCCGCTCGACAACAAGCTCAATATGCCCGCCCTTGTCCGTAAATTTACAGGCATTGTTGAGCAGATTGCCGACAACCTGAGCAAGCCGTGTTGGATCGCCTTCGAGATATATCGGCTGCTGCGGCAGAGTCACCGTCAATTCGACACCACTGGTTTCGTATGCAGGACGTGCGGCTTCGACTGCGTGATTGACTGCCGACGCTAACTCGATCCGGCCTGTCCGAAGCTCGATTTTGCCTCGGGTTATCCGGCTTACATCGAGCAGATCGTCCACCAGCCGAACCAACTGGCCGACCTGCCGCTCCATCATTTCTGAGGCGGCAGTCGCTGTCGAGTCGCCGCCGGTGATACGCATAATCTGCAAAGCGTTCCTAATCGGGGCCAGCGGATTTCGAAGTTCGTGTGCGAGCATCGCAAGAAACTCGTTTTTCCGGCGGTCGGCTTCCGAAAGATCGGCGGCCAATTGCCGAAGCTCTTTTGTCGAGGCTTCCTGCATGTCTTCCAGCAGTTTGCGCTCGGTAATATCGCGGAGAAAAGCGGTAAATTGAGGCGGGCCTTCAATCGGGATCAGAGTTACGGTCAGTTCGACGGGAAACTCAGTGCCGTCCGCCCGGCGGGCAGTCAGCTCGAGCCGCTTATTGAGGATCGGCCCCTCGCCGGTAGCAATGAAATGTGCAAGGCCCTCGCGGTGCCGCTCGCGATATTTGCGCGGGATAATTACGTCAGCCAATTCGCGGCCTATAACGTTCTCACGTGGGTGCCCAAGAGTTATTTCGGCTGCGGCATTGAACTCGGTTATCGTTCCGTTATGGTCAATGCTGATGATGCAATCCAGTGCGGTCTCGAACATCGCGGCCTTGCGCGCATTCGCCCGTGCAAGTTGAGCCGTTCGCTCTGTGACGCGATCTTCCAGTTCGTCATTCGATCGCTGAAGATCCGCTTCCACTTTCTTGCGCCTTGTGATGTCGTGCATTGACACAACCGCTCCAAGCGTCTGCCCACGATCGTTATGAAAAGCCTGGCCGCTGGCCATAAGAATGCGTTGCTCACCGTTTTTCGGAGAGATTACCATCTCTGCGTCCCGCACTATTTCGCCGCGTAAGGCTCGAAACAGGGGGATATCGTCCTTCTCCATCGGCGTAACGCCATCAGCCTTGAAAAGATCGTAATGTTCGGCCCAATTCTCGGCAGAAACGGGTACTTGCGGCAGTCCGTGAAACTTTCGTGTCGCTTCGTTAAACAAAGTCAGAACGCCTTCTGCGTTACAAGCAACTATTCCCTCGCGGAGGTTTTCCAACAGAGTATTGAGAAACTGGTTTACATGGCTTATTTCGTTAGTGCGTTCGGTAACACGCGCTTCCAATGCATCGTTGGATTGTTTCAAAGAATCTTCGGCTCTTTTTAGCGTTTCATTTGCACTGCTCAATTCCGCCGTACGTTCCTCAACCCGTTTTTCAAGATCCTCCTGAGATTTCTTATTCTGCATTGCATAACGAATAGAGCGTTCAAGAATCGCGGAATTGAGCCGTCCTTTGTCGAGGTAGTCGGCCGCTCCTGCCTTCATCGCAGCAACGTCTATTTCCAACTCTCCTTGGCCCGTAAGAATTATCGCGGGCGCATTGCAATTCTGCGCGACCGCTTCCCGCAATAGTTCGATTCCATTGCGCCCGCTGAGGCGGTAATCAAGAAGGTACACGTCATGCTCGCCTTGGCAAATCGCCTCTAGGCCAGAGTCGTAATCGGTAACCCATTCGAGAACGTAGTTTTGACCATCCATCTCGTCGAACATTTCGCGAGTGAGCAGATAGTCGTCGCGGTCGTCCTCTACAAGCAGTACGCGGACGGGCCGATCGTTAATTTGTTTCTCAGTCTCTTCCATTAGGTAGTTCAACGATCTCGAGCCAATATTTGCCAAGCGTCTTGACGACGTCGGCCAGTCCGCTAAAGGTCACGGGCTTGGTAATGTATGAGGCCGCCGACAAGTCGTAAGTTCGAATAATATCTTCTTCGGCCTTTGAAGTGGTCAAAATAACGACCCGAATGCTTCTTAAATTCGGGTCGGCCTTAATCTCTTGCAAAGCTTCGCGGCCATCCTTTTTCGGCATGTTCAGATCAAGCAGTATCAGGCCGGGCCGTGGTGATGATTCAGGGTCGCTGTATTTTCCGCGCCGCTGGAGATAATCCATTAGCTCGACGCCGTCCTCGACAAAACGCAGGTCGTTTAGCAGACGGCTCTCCTCGAAGGCCTCTTTGGTCATCTCCCGGTCGTCGGCGTCGTCTTCGGCCATCAGTATCGTGATTAGTTTACTGCCTCGGTCATTCATAAGTGCTTTTCACCTCTATTTGCTGCCGAACAGGAAGAGTTACAAAAAATGTCGCTCCTTGGCCTGGCTTGCTTTTAGCGGTAATTTCACCGCCGTGCCGTTCGACGATCTTTCGGCAGATCGCCAGGCCCATTCCCGTGCCTTCATATTCGTTGCGGCCATGAAGCCGCTGGAAAAGTTCGAAAATCCGATCAAGGTAGACCTCTTCGAAACCGATGCCGTTGTCCTCGACAATTATCTCACAAAACTGGTCCGGCTGGCCCTTGCCGTTTGGCCCAGAGCTTCTTCGGCTGCGAACTTTTACGACTGGCGGTGTTGTGGTGCGATGAAACTTTAGTCCGTTTCCAATAAGGTTTTGCAGCATCTGCCGCATCTGCAACGGATCGGCGTCAATCGTAGGCAGCCCGTTAAGCTCGACCGTCCCTCCGGTTTGTTCCATCCGCCCTTCAAGATCGGCCACTACCTCCCGAGCTACCATGCCGAGGTCCGTAGATACAAATGGTTGGGCCTTGGTGGCAACGCGTGAAAATGACAACAAATCGTCAATCAGAGTCCGCATTCGGGCCGCCGATGCCAGAATGCGTTCCATATAGTCAAGTCCTTGATCGGTAAGTTGGTCGCCGAACTTTGAGCTCAACCGATCGCCAAACGCCTGGATCTTGCGAAGCGGCTCCTGCAAGTCGTGCGAAGCAACGGACGCGAATTGTTCTAGCTCACGGTTGCTGCGTTCCAAATCTTCATTGGCCGTCGCCAGCTGAGCGGTCCTGTTCCGCACCCGGTTTTCCAATTCATCGTGAGCCTGCTGCAACGCAAATTCGGCATTTATGACACCGCGTCCTACCAACAAACTCGTAATCAATGCAATGACAGCAGCGGCAATCAGCAATACCAAGATAAACAACACGATTCGCTTTATGTCCAGCATCGCTTCTTGTCGGTAAGCAACATAGCTCGCGGCCGCCTCGGTCTGCATCTCCTCGTCCAACAGTATCTCAAGCCGGGAGCGAAGATCGTAAAGCCTGGTCGAATCCTCCTGCGTTGGCAGACGGTCTCCGGAATAAAGCATTGACGCTCCGAGTTCGCGAAATTCCAACCACATAGGCAAAAATCGCTCTGCCATTTCTCTTTGTCTATCCGTGATAGCCCGATTTTTGTAGTCGCTCAAATTCCACTCTGCTTTTTCAGCTTCCTTAGCCGCATCCGTCCTCGCCGTCGGGTCACGGGTCTGAAGGTATGTGCGTATCGCGAGGGCATAACCAAAAATATTGGTCTCCAATTGGTTGGCCGCGGAAAGGCGGTCGCGCGCGTCGGACATCTCTTTCACTTCGCGCTCAACGGACCACACCCGAACGATAATTGCAACACCCGAAATCACCAATAATAGAATCAGAGTGCCAAAACCGAGCCACAATTTTCCGGTGGTTGTCATATGAAAAAACCCGTCTGATTATTGTATCAATCTTTGTTCGAAGAAAAAATTTATCCCCGCCGTGTGAAATTTGCGGCAGCCGGTCAGTTCGAACATAACTGCGTCGCCAACGGCTTGGTTAGGTACATTTTGCCGATTGCTTGCATCTTTTCCGTAAATGTTGTAGTCTAATCACTTGATAATTCCGTATCTCATACACCGACGGTAAACTCGCCTCTATGTTGCGGCGAAATGGATAGTTCGAGAGACGGTTCGTTTATAACTGTTAGAAGCAGCTCAATTGATTTGAGCGCTCGAGCGCTGTTCCTTCCTTGCAACCGTTACACTGAAGATCACTCCGCGAACGTAACTTCTTATTAAATCCTGAAGAACTGCGATATACGCATCGCCTGATAATAATCGGCAAAGTATATTTGCGGTCACCGGAACGCCCTTGCTAACGTGTGGGCCTCCGCAAAGAACCGTTCCGCTTACGCGTGGGTTCCGACCTACAGTTTTTTAGTTGAATAGAGATCAACTTAATTTTAATGACTTTTAATGAATTAGGCTTGCAGTCCTTTTTGACGGACAAATGCAAGTCATTGGGTTTCACTGAGCCTACACC
>JANNGV010000729.1:0-1963 GCA_031404055.1 Chloracidobacterium sp. | reverse complement strand
TCTTTGAATGGAATGCAGCGAGTCCAAATCTGCTCCAAATTTACCAGGGCCGCTTTTGTTAGTGGATGATTACTCTGGATCGTTCCACCCTCGGCAGCCACGAATGTTTCCATTGTCGAGTCGGCTATACGCGGTGCCGCTGATTGCGGGTGAACCTGTGAAGCTATATAGAACTCCCGCAAGATGCCGGGTTCGGGCTTTCGATTCAACAGGACATTGTCGCGGCAGATCAGCGAGCTGCGAAAACTGCGGTTAGTTAAAAAGTCTTCGTATTGCTCGCGGCGGATGAGGTTATCGCCGAATTCATCAAGTTTCTTTTCCACATCCGCCGGAAGCCTGCTGTTTTCTGTCCAGAACGCTCCGACTTCAGAAAGAAACTGCAAACCGTGCGGTTCTATCTGCTTAACGAACTGGTGAAAGTAGAAGGGCTGATTGAGGTCGGCAAAATCATCGTGAAAGATATTCTCCGGCGTGCGCTCGCCAAAATGCGCTAATTCGGTTTTGAGGACGGCTTGATACAAACTGTTGGGATCGACAACCTCTGATAGAGATTTGACGAAAGCAGTCCCGGCCTCCACCTTTTGCATCGGATCTTCGATCGCCCTTGTATGAAATCGCAGCATGCCCCAGGCCATTTCCCTGAGCCGGCAGCCGGGATAGGTGTTGTAGCTTATGTACCCGACGCCTTGCGGGGCGAGGCACTCAGCATAGATTTGTAAGACTTTAACTCGTACAAATTCCGGTACCCAGGAATACAGGCCGTGAGCGATAATGTAATCGAACTCGCCGAAACGCTCGCGGCTAAAGTTCATCACATCTTCATGGATCAATAAAACATTCGACAACCCCAACTGTTCAGCCGAAGCCTTGCCATCCGCAATGTGGACCGCCGAAAGGTCGACGCCGACAAACTCGCTGTCCGGAAGAATATAAGCGAACGACAGTAGATTCGCCCCGTCGCCGCACCCGAGCTCGAGAACGCGGCACTTGTCCGGCCGTGCCGGATTCATGCCGTTGATTGCCGCCAACACCGCCAGGCTGTCTGGCCTTGTCTGCGGAAACGTATAGCTTGGGTACGGAACTCTGTCGTACGCGAATTCGTTGTCGTTCATCACGTTTTTGTTCGGAAAAGTCGTTTGTAAATAGGCATTATATACACATATTAAGGTAGCGTCCTAAGCGGTGGTTCTTGGGACGCGGCCACCCAGCCGACATGAAATCACAAAAATATTCCTCGTTGGGCTCCGCGTCTTTCTCAGCGCCTCCGCGTTTGAACCGGTTTTAACGCTGAGATCGCCGAGATTCGCCGAGATTGCTGAGAGCGGGTGGTTTTCTTGAATCTGGCGCCATAAGGCCAGGACTTAACCCATATTGATATTCCCGCGAAAAATCTGGAAGTCAGGGGTCAATTTATGTCATAATATTGGACGAATTATTCCAATTGTTGTCGTATCGAGCGGGCGTAACTCAATGGTAGAGTGTCAGCTTCCCAAGCTGAAAGTTGCGAGTTCGAGCCTCGTCGCCCGCTCCATTTGACGCAAAGCCGCAGTAAAAAAGCGACCGGAAGAAATTTTCGAAATTTGTCTCATGTGTGCTTGACAAATTTTAGACCTTAGAGCAGAATCATTAATTGCCCCTCAAGCAAGTTATTTAACAAGGATTTAACTAACGTTAAAAAACATTGCTGAGTGTGCTTGACAAGCTGGTTTGCTTCTGTATAATCAGTAGTTTCGCTCCAAGGTAGGAAGCGAGCAAAAGAAGTTGATATTTGAAAACTAGATATGTGAGTCCATGTGTTAATTCATATAGAACAACAAAAAGTCCAATAGGCTTCGGTTTATTGGCAACGATGAACTAGGAAACTAACGAGAGTTTGATCCTGGCTCAGAATCAACGCTGGCGGCGTGCCTCAGACATGCAAGTCGAACGATTAAACTTTCCTTCGGGAAAGATATAAAGTGGC
>JANNGV010000728.1:0-4442 GCA_031404055.1 Chloracidobacterium sp. | reverse complement strand
CGCTCGGCGCGCGCATCGATGTCGGAGTGCGGGATGAAGCGGCGGACCTTGGGCATGTCGTGAATGTCGTAGTCGGCACTTGTGAAAGCAAATTTCCATCTAGGGGCGAGGTCACGTCGAGCGATTCGCCCGAACCGCTCTCGACAAATTCGCCGTTGTAATAATTTCTGACTTTGCCGTATTTCATTGTGGCTGCCGCTGTTATCATTTAAATTACCTCGCGGTACACGCGTCTGGGAATCTATTTTTGAGTCTCTATCCAATCATTCGGATACCGGTTTTTATCTTGCACAAATTCACTCTTATATGCGCCCCAGTCCATGAACTCATAGTATTTGGTCATTGCTTCCAAATGACTATTCGCATCTACAGTCCAAATTAATTCGGCGCCTGAATCCATCATACCCCTTGCTTCGTCGCCCATTGGACCTGCAAAACAAAATGTATATCCTTGCGCTTCCTTCCACAATTCGTGCTTCATCAAACCACAATTCGTGCTCCATCAAAAAATCCGTCTCACCCGCGTTGATACACAGCTAAACTTCTCGTGGCGGGATTAGCCTCATCAACGCCCAATGCACAAAAAACGCGACGCCGAAACCTACAAACCAGGCGTAATCGTACAACGGGCGGAACACTGGAATTATCAGTCCGATCCAGGCAAAAAAGCAACCGAGCAGCGTTGCCGCGACAGCCCGCCAGTTCCATCCGCAATATTCGCCTTTCGTTCGGTAAAGATCGCCAAGATTCAGTTCTCTTCGGCGAACGATCCAATAGTCGGCAATAAGGACACCGGCGATCGAACCGAGACCGCCCGAATATCCAAGCAGCCAAGAGAAAATATATCCGCTCGGGTCGGCCAGCAGCTTCCACGGCATCATTAAAATGCCAATTATGCCGGTGATTAAACCGCCGGTTCGAAACGATATTAGACGCGGAAACGCATTCGCGAAATCGTTTGCCGGCGAAACGACGTTCGCCGCGATATTGACCGAAAGCGTCGCGACAATGATCGTGAACATCGAAATAGCAACGACGACCGGCTGCGAAAATTGGCCGACAAGCTTAACCGGGTCCCAAGCATCCGCCGAGTTCATGTTCGGGAAAACGACGACAGCCGCCGATGTGATTAAAATTCCCATGGCCGCGAACACAACCATCGTCGTCGGCAGTGCGACCGTTTGCCCGATCACCTGTTCACGCTGGCTTTTGCCGAATCGCGTAAAGTCCGGCATGTTCAAGCTGAGCGTTGCCCAAAAGCCTATCATCGCGGTCAAGCTTGGAATAAATATTGGGAAAAACTCGCCGAAAGTCTGAAATTTGCCGGGCTCGTTCAGCAAAAACCCGACGCCGCCCGCCTGATACAAAATCCAGGCTAGCAGGATGGCGGTCATCACCAAAACGTACGGTGCTGCCCAATTTTCGACCATGCGTAGTAGATCCATACCGCGATAGATAATCGCGATATTCATCGCCCAAAAGATAAGGAAAGATAACCACTCGGTAGGAGTGTGACCGCCGACCGGGCCGCCAAGCAGCTTTGACCACCCGGGAATAAATGCCGCAAAAAATGTCTGCAAAGCCTGCCCGCCGATCCACGCTTGGATTCCAAACCATCCGCAGGCGACAATCGCACGCATCAGCGCCGGTAAATTCGAACCGATCGTTCCATACGCCGCACGCGCAAACACTGGAAAAGGAATGCCGTATTTTGTGCCGGGATGTGAATTGAGCAATATCGGAGCCAGTACAATAACGTTGCCCAGCAGAATGGTAATCAACGCCTGCCACCTATTCATCCCCGCCGAGATCAGCCCCGACGCCATCATGTACGTCGGTATGCAATGCGCCATCGAGATCCACAACGCGGCATAATTGTAAGTCGTCCAGTTACGCTTCTCGACCGGAACGGGTGCGAGGTCTTCGTTGTAGAGGGGCGACGATTCGATCTCTCTCAATGCTTCCGCACGAAGATCTACGCGGCCGTCGATGTGTTGGATTGTTTCGCTCATAAGCCTACGTGACTAGTGCCGCTCCACCTGTCAAATAAAAGTGATTTTCACGACTGAAAAATTCGCGTAAATGTCGTTTTGCAAATTACTGAGCGTGCTTTTCATCGAGCAAACCTTCCCTGTCCCAAAATTCAAACAGTGACTTCCAAAACTCAATTCGCCTTCCGAGATGCTTTGATATTTCGGCCCAATTTTGCCAGACTTCCAGCGGGGTAGTAAACTTCCACACGTCCCGGTCGCGTGCCTCACGTAAAATTTTCCCAAGCAGGTGGATTCGTTTTTCATCGGAAGCGGAACTTAATTTTTGCTTCAATTCCGCAACCGTCATCGGTGCATCCCATAAAAAATATGGAATAGATGAAGGCGAATCTAAATCGATTGAAAGGACATTGTTCATTCTATTTTTCATCAAACAAAATCAAGTCTATTCCGGCAGATTCATCCGCTTCAGCATTTGCGCAAATCGCGGGTCATCGCGTAAAGGGTCCATGAACGGGTCAACCTTCAGACGCGGGAGGAACCAGTCTCGCTCCTGATACGATTTTTCAAGCTCGGCAAACGCGGCGTCTTTTTCGCCCAATGCGGCATAGCTTACCGCAAGCCAGTAATTAACCACATACGTAGACTTCTCGAGGTCCTTCAACCAATTGATCAATTTCAGAGTCTCCTCTTGCCGGCCGGTTTTTGCGTATGCGACGGCAAGCTGGACACCGAGCGGAAAGTTCGACTCTTTTGTCGTTTCCGAGATCAGAAGCGATTCCGCATACATGCCTTTGGCATTATAAGAATGACAGAGCCAGCTCTGTGCCATTTTAAAACCGGTGTCGAGGTCATACGTCTTTCTCGCTTGTTCAACCGCAAGGTCATGCTTGCGGGCGTACATGTAAACGGCGGCGAAATTAGCCCCCTGGATAAGTGACAGCGGCTCCAGTTCCATTGCCCGCTTCATTTCAGCTATTGCTTCGTCGTGGCGGCCCATTGGGCTCAAGAAAACCCATGCGTAGCGATAATGTGTAATTGCAAGATTCGGATCGAGTTCGAGCGATCGTTTAAAATCGCGCTCGGCCTTGTCCCACTCCCAATCGTAGGTCGCGGCAATCACGCCTGAGAGCGTATGAGCCTCGGGAAGCTCAGGATCAAGTTCAAGGGCTTTTGCAATAGCAATCTTCGCCTGCGGCATCGCCTCCTTGGGCGACATATACGGATATGAAGGCATTACTGCGTACGATTCGGCAACCCCGACGTAGGCAAGCGCAAAGTCTGCATCCAGCTTTATAGCCTGTTGGAAAAGGTCTATGCTCCGCAGAATGTCGTCTCTAGTCCGTCTCGCAAAATGGAAACGGCCTTTGAGGTAAAGCTCATAAGCTTCGTTGTTGTCGGTGTAACGCTTGGTAATACCTTTAGTATCGTTTCCGGCTAATTTTAGTTGAAGCTTTTGCGTGATGGCCGCCGTGATCTCACGCTGGGTCGTCAGCAGGTCCGACATCTTTCGCTCGTACTGCTCGCCCCATAGAGATTTGTTGTTGCGGGTATCCACGAGCTCAACGGTTATGTTCAAACTGTCGCCTCGCTTTATCAGGCGGCCGGTCATGACCGAATCGACGCCAAGCTCTTCTGCGATCCTGGCTATTTCCGTTTCCATGCCCTTGTACCGAATGACCGAACTGGTCGGGCTGACCTTCAAACCCGGAAGCTGCGATAGCCTAAAAATAAGGGATTCGGCCAGGCCGTCCGACAAATAGTCCGTGTCAGCGTCAGAGCTATTATTCTGGAACGGCAGCACGGCGATAGAACTGATTTGGCCGGAGCCATCCGGTTTGAAATAACGATAGCCGAAGAATCCGGCAAGGATAATAATCATCAGCAATGCAGGGACGGCTAACAATCGTTTGTCCAGGCCTCGGCGCGCCTGTGGAGCGTAACCGATTGCAGAAGGTAATATCGCTGTTTGATCACCCGGAAGTATCGCGTTACGATTCGACGATCCGCTTGTCATCTCGACCGTAGGCAGCAGCCCGATCAGATGATCACCCGACGCCGGCCCATCAAGCAGCGCATTACCATCGTCGAGACAATAGAAAAGCGTGTCATCGTAATAATCCCGCCTGCATTCAGGGCATCGTTTCATCAGTTTTCGAATTGCAAATTAGCCAGTCTTCCCTTCGGCATATTTGTGTAGAATACTGGCGATCAGGGTTTGATACGGAATTCCTTCGGCAAGAGCTCGTTTTTGCAGAGAACGCAGGTCACGTGACGTGATACGGATATTTATCCGCGCGTCTTTTTTGAAGGTACTCTCGGCGACCTTGCGATGCCGCACAAGTTCCTTTTTAATCCCCGCTACAGACGTAACCTTTCCACTGTCATATGAGGCCAGGATTTCTTTTTCTTCAACTTCTAGATTGTTCATTCTTGTTCTCCCAGATACTT
>JANNGV010000727.1:0-12089 GCA_031404055.1 Chloracidobacterium sp. | reverse complement strand
GAACGCTTTTGCGCTGCCCGGCGGATTCTTTTTTGTCCATAAGGGCCTGATCCTAGCTGCTGACAACGAAGCCGAACTGGCGGGCGTAATGGCACACGAGATAGCCCACGTCGCCGCCCGGCATGCGATGGAAAATCAAGGCAAAGGCACCCTGATCAATTACGGAGCGCTGGCGGGGATTATTTTTGGCGGACCGATAGTCAGTACTGTTTTGCAGAACGGCGGCGGAATTTTGGCGGGCCTCGCCGGCCTGAAGTTTTCGCGTGGAGCCGAAGTGGAGGCAGATAACCTGGGGGTACAGTATTTATATGCTTCTGGATATGATCCGACGGCAATGTCCACCATGTTTGAAAAGCTCGCGTCGAAAAACAGGAAAAAGCCTGGTTCCCTTTCAAAATTGTTTTCGTCTCATCCGCAGTCGACAGACCGCCGCGATTACAGTTTGGCGCTGGTGTCAAGGTTTGCCGAGAAGGAAGAATACGTTATCAGCACTTCCGAATTTCAAAGGGTTAAGGCACATTTGTTGAAGATCACGAATGCAAAAGCCGGTATATTGGTTGATTTCGATGAAGAAGACAACGGCAAACCGACGCTTAAGAAGCGACAGCCGGATGCGGTCGATGGCGATGCCGATTCGGACAGCGGATCAAGTTCGTCGTCGGAAGGCCCGCCAAAACTGAAAAAGCGGGACGTTGAACCGGAGCCGTCGCCGACACCAAAACCATAGAATTTTAGATAACTAATTACGCAAAAAGCGGTCCGAAAACGGATCGCTTTTTGATTGGAAAATTACGAGCTAACCCGGATAAAAATCACTGATTTTTGAGTTTCTTCTTCAGCCGCTCTACGTCCGACGCATCCGATGCGAGGCGAAGGGCTTTTTCCCAGGCGGCTTTAGCAAGCTGATTGTTTTGCTTCTTGACATAAACATCGCCAAGATGCTCAAAGATCGTCTCCGACTCGGCATCCAGACGCGACGCTTCCTTTATGTATTTCTCGGCGTCATCAAATTTGCCGAGCTTAAAGTAAGCCCAGCCAAGACTATCGAGATACGATGGATTTCGCGGATCAACCTTCAACGCCTGTTCAATCAGGCCCAGAGCTTCAGGAATTCTTTCATCTCGCTCGATTAAAAAATAGCCTAAATTGTTGAGCGCTATCGGATTTCCCGGCGTTTGCCTGAGAATCTCTCTAAGTGTTGATTCGGCCCCTTTGAAGTCTCCGCCCATCTGCTGGGCCGTCGCGAGCGTCAATCGCGCAATCTGCTTGCGTTCGCTGCCGAGGGCGACGGTATAGGCCTGATTAGCCGCAGCCGCAGCATCACTGGGACGATTTGCTTTACTGTAGAGGTTCGAGATAAACAGATGATCCGAAAACTCATCGTAAGCCTGTAACGGAATCACTACGGTTCCCGAAACAGTTTCCGGGCTTGAGCTACCAATCGCGCCCGGCGACTTCTTACGGTTCATATCGGCTCTAATCGCCGCGACAGCTGCATCTACCTTACCCGTTTCGGTAAGCAATGTGGCCTCGAGACGAATAAATCCACTGTCGTTTGGCAGCCTCCCGCGTACCGACTGGATTACGGCTAGAGCCTCGGCCCGGTTTCCGGAGCTTCGGTAAAATGAGATTAACTGGCGGTCGGCAAAAAGGTCGGTTTTGCCGAACATTGCTCTTGACCTCTCTATTAAAGGGCGAACATCATGCGGACGATCCGAAAGCTTGTATGTCTGGATCAGCTTCTCAAAAACGTACATGGCAAACTCGCGCTCCTCTTCGGGCAACGGTGTGTTTGCGTTCAAGCCTCTAGTCAAAAGAGCTCTTTCAAATGCCTCGGCCGCCTCACTGTACCGATCCTTACTGATATAAAGATCGCCGAGAGAAACCAATAGCGTAGATGCTGCGCGGCCATCGCTAACGGCCGCTTTTTCGGCACTAGTTTTGAGGAGCTTTACGGCATCTTCAAAATGCCCGGTCCTTCCTTGCAAGCGGGCGAGCATGTCGACCAACGATACATTTGCGGGGTTAGAAAAAACAGCTTGCCGCAGAGCTTCGATGGCCGTTGCTGCGGCGGCAACGTCTGTCGAGTCGATCGCCTCGCTAATAAGATCTATCGCTTCGGCATTATTTGGGTCGTCCGCAATAATTTTGCTCAGTGTTTCAACTGCTTCCTCTTTACGGCCCGCCTTCATGAGTGCCGCCCCGAGCTTTAATGTCGCACTTTCGGGCGTTAAACTAGCATCGGGGTCCCATTATTCCGCTATAAAATTGGAGGTCCACCGGCACCGCAGAGCCAATCCAATTTTTTAACAAATCAATCTGTTCCGAAGCCTGATCTTTCTTATCGCTAAATGCGCTTAGAAACGCCCAACCCTCCGCGTTATGCGGATCAAGGCGGGTTACGTGCCGCCATTCCTCGATTGCTTTTCCCGCAAATACCTGATCTAACGTTCCGCTATTGAGTCGGCTTTTTACCGTGTAAAGACGGGCGAGCATACGATGGCCGCCAAAATTCCGAGGCTCAATCTTTGTCGCCATCGCCGCAAGCCGAATCGATTCGTCAATATCGACTGGCTGCATGCGGGCAGCCAGTTCCGCCAGCGCCGTGTAACCTTCCGCAAGTGAAGGATCGAATTCTACCGCTTTTTGCAAAGCAATCTTTGCTAACTTCATTGAGTTCGCTCTGCCGGCCTGCGTTTGGAGACGTTGGGCACTCCATATAAACCTTTGACCTTCAAGCAATTTCGTATACGCCTGCTCGCGCCGCGTTCGAGAATCGTCGGCGCCCGAAACTGTCTCAAATGTCGCGGGCGTCGGAGTTGGCGCCGCTAGATGCGTGTTCTGTGCTAATGAAGTATGCACAACCAGCAGGAAGAGTGAGACTAACAGTATCGTTGTAAAAGAGTTCATAAATCCGGTCGGCAAATGCTCGCTCAAATACAAAAAGCGGTCACCACAAACCGCTTTTTGCATAAATTCAGCTAAAAACGTCTGTTACTTTTTCTCCGGAAGCTGCGGCCGCGACGGTGTTTGAGGCTGTGCAACCGCCTGTTTCTGAGAAATTACCGTCGTCAGCGCCTGAGGTATCTGATTCGTCAGAATGTCGCCCTGGTTCTCAATGATCTGATCGATCATTTCAAATTTTTCCTTATCAAAATTGTTTGTCATCAGAACACCATTCTTGTCGATCGTCATCGGATAAATTCCGAAAAGCTGGTTCTTAAAGTTCTGGAAGAAAGATATCGATTCCGGCGCCAGCACCTTCATTCTTTCGGGGTCCGGCTCGGGAATGCTTGCTCCGATCAGTTCAAGCTGCTCCTTAGATTTTGCAACCCAATCGCTGTTCGGAAAATCGCGAACAATGCGCTGAAAATACCGGGCGGCCTGGTCTGTTTCTTCCTCTACGAGATATGTGTTTGCCAATTTAAAGAGCGTTTCGTCCTGGAAGCTAAAGTTCGGGTATTTATCAAGAATCTCGCGATATCGCGACTGAGCTCCCTTTAATCCGCCTTTGCTTTGCTGTACCGATTGAGTGTAGTAGTAATTTGCTATCAGCAGATTGTGCAGTCCGAGATTGTCCTGAACCTGCCTGAGCCTTTCCTCCGCTTCGCCGCGAAGAATTGATTTGTCGTAATTCTGAAGCAATGCCTTCAACCTTGTCTCCGCCCGTTTTGCACGGGTAGCATCACGATCCGGCAGACCGATCTGCCGCATCTCGGATTCAGCTATCTTTAACACAACGCGGTCCGCCAGAGGATGAGTCGGGAAAAATGTAAGCCAATCCTGATAGGAAGCAATTGCCTGAATCAATCCGCTCGTCGAGCCTTCAAGAAAGAATGAATCGGCAACGGCAAGCTTCGACATCGGCAAATAGGGCGAATCGGGGTATGTGGTAATGATCGTTTGAAACAGCAATCTTCCGACGTCAAAGTTCTTTTTACGAACTTCGCGGGTCGCGACAATGAAAAGCTCGCGGTCGCGCCCAGGTGTGACACCGCCGATAAGCTCTTCGTACTCATCATTTCCTCCACCGCCAAAGATGCCCAGAAACTTCTTCTTTTTCTTGATCTCGCGTGCTTTTCCGACATTCGATTCGGGGTTTGCCCTTGCTGCCGCCGTTTCCACAAGAACCGCGTCGGCACGCGTCTGTAGATCGCCTACTGCGGCTTCAATCTGGTCGATGTCGCTTGCTTCGTACTTTTCTGAACGATCAACTTTTCCGCGAAGGCTGTTAACGTCCGATTGAAAGCCCGATGCCTCTTTTTCAATCGACCGCAGCCGAGCTATCGGCGTATCGATCTTAGTCTTATCGTCTTTGGCAGTCTTATCGCCTTTGCCCTCTTCCTTTAAAACAGAAGCCGAGCTGTTAGCTGACCTCCTGATGGTTTCAAGCTTCTGCTTCATGACCTCAAGCCTCTGTGACGGCGAACCGTCTCCAGGCTTTACCTGCGCGAAAGAGGCAGCCGTAAGGCAAAAAGTAGCCAAAAAAAGTGAAATAAGAGTTCTATTCCTGGTAAAATGCATAAAAACCTCAACTAAACCCAGACAGTTCCTTTGTCGATCAAATCACGTACTGATTCCGTCGCCGTTCCCTTTCCGTAAATCGCGGAACCGGCAACTAAAATATCCGCACCGGCCTCAACAACCTCGAGAATGTTATTCGCGTCAATTCCGCCATCGATCTCAATTCTCGTTGTAAGTCCCCGCCCATCGATCATGCACCTTAAACGACGAACCTTATCAATAGATGTAGGAATAAACGCCTGGCCGCCAAATCCCGGGTTTACAGACATGATAAGAATAAAGTCCGCATACGGAAGTGCTTCTTCAAGCATGACGAGCGGCGTTGCAGGATTTATCGCTACGCCCGCCTGACCGCCGGCCTCGCGAATTGCACCTAGCGTTCGGTGCAGATGAGCATCAGCCTCAACGTGAACGGAAACCATGTCCGCACCAGCCTTTACAAATTCAGCCGCGTAACGGCCCGGGCTTTCGATCATCAAATGACAATCAATTGTCAATCTCGTAGCTTTTCTCAGAGATTTTACTACCGGCAGCCCTATCGTGATGTTCGGAACAAAATGGCCGTCCATCACGTCCACGTGCAGGATCGAAGCTCCGCCAAGTTCTACGGCGCGTATCTCTTCCGCCAACCGGGCAAAATCGGCGGACAGGATCGAAGGTGCAATTTCAAACATTCGCTGAATTTCTTCCACTTTGTTGCAGATTAGGCCGTTACGGTTGCACTATGGCCTATGGTTTCGGCTGCGTTCGCGGCCTGATCTCAAGGCCTATTTTCTTAGTCGGAGTGTTCTGTGGTTTTGCCGCCGGACCGGTTGATGAGTTCTTATTACCCTTTTCGCCCGGATTCGTCACAGTTCCGGGATCTTTTTTGTTAGAATCATCAACCTTGGAATCGGATTTATCGTCCGAATTCGAGTTTGTTTCGTCCGCAATCACATCTCTCGTAGTCTCGGCTTTTTTCTTCGCGTTGGTATTCGAGTTAGACTTCGCCTTTTTGGGCTTGTCCGAAATCATTTCTTCGATCTTTTTGGTATCGTCGGATTCGATATCCTTGATCAGCGACTTCGGCGTTTCTTCTCCCTCGACACCCGCTTTGCTGACAACGACAAATATCAATTGGCCGGTCTTCACCGTTTCCCCGGCCTTAGGAAGCTGTTCAAGCACTGTATTCATCTTCTCCGTGCTCGGACGGTCAGCCCTACGCTTGATTTTCAAACCAAGGCTTGCGAGTTCCTTTTCGCTCTCCAAAAAGTCCTTGCCCGTTATTTCCGGTACAGTAATCTCCTTCCCAGTTAAGGACATGTAAACCACGCCAGCCATGCCGACGGCAAAAGCGGCAAGAAGGCCGATAACGACCACCAATTTGCCAATTGCTGAAATACCTGTTTTAACAAATCCCACTGTAGATCACTCCCCAAAAACTACAAAAGTTTAACACTTTTTTTCTGACCGATAAACCTACGAAGACCTTAACTTCGCGAACGAAGCGATAAAAAACCCATCCATGTTGTCGCGATATGGCAGCGTTCGCGCAAATCCGTCATCATCAATAAAACGCTCCGGCACCTTTGGTTTTGTCTTCCGAAACTCGGTTGAACCCGCAAGAAACGTATCGCTTACCTGTTCATTCTCTTCGCTTTCGAGCGAGCAGGTCGAATAGATCAAAGTTCCCCCGAGTCTTAGCAGTTTGGATGCGTTTTGAATCAATCTGAGTTGTTTCTTACCCAATTCAGCCAAATCGGCGGGTTGCAGCGAATAACGAATTTCCGGGTTGTGGCGTATGGTGCCTGTACCGGAACACGGGGCGTCGATCAAAATCGTATCGAACGTTTCATCGGCAAATGGGATGGCCGTTTCGGCGTCATATTGCACAATATTTACGTCGTTTAAACTCTGATTCCTGCAATTCTCACGCAAAAAACGTACGCGATGTGAGTGGAGATCGCCGGCAACAAGCATTGCCAATCCGGCACGTGTCGCCATTTGCGTGAATTTGCTTCCGGGAGCGGCGCAAAGGTCGAGAAAACGTTCGTCCTTTCTCAATTCGACGGCCGCAGCAACCATTTGCGAGCCTTCGTCCTGTATGTAAATCTCGCCGGCCGCCGCTGCGTTTAATAATTCATCCGTGTTGCTTTCAGCGATAAAACAGCCTTTGACATATTCGGAAGGAGTCGCGTTTACGAATGTTTGAGGAGCACCCGAAATGGATGTCAGGCGAAATGCGGTGCGTGGAATATCGTTGTTAGCCGAGGCGAGATTCTCCGCATCCGCGGCACCAAAACGTTCTGTCCATTTTTCAATCAGCCATCGCGGGTGCGACGTTTCGAACGACATCCGCTCGGCTTCATCGGCATAAGTTGGCACGATCGCCTCACGCGTCGCTCTTCTTAATACCGCATTCACCAGTCCTTTGGCCGAGGTTTTCTTTGCATACTGGACTAGGTTGACACTTTCGTTGACAGCGGAATAATCGGGCACTTTTGCCAGAAACAGGAGCTGGTAAATGCCAAGGCGAAGCGCAATGCGGACGGCCACGTCAATCCGCTTTCCGCCAACCAGATGATGAATAGTCCGGTCGATCAAAAGTTTTTTTCTCAATACGCCGAGGGTGAGTTGATGACAGAGAGCTCGGTCGTTTTCGGCAAGCGTTTTTTCGTAAAGCGGCAGCACTTCTGAAGAGAAGGCCTGTTTATTCTCAATCTTCAACAAGATCTCAAAAGCCGCAATTCTCGCGGGTGATATTTTCATTATTGCGAAACTTTGGCTTTTTTGTTCTTGTGTCGTTGCGAATAGTCCGGCCCCGTGCCCTGATCTAGCTGCTGAGTAAGCGTGCGTCGTTCGTCAAAAACAAAACACTCTCCGTCCCAAAGCTGTTCTTCTTTCGGAACATCTTCGAGGTATTTCAAAATTCCGCCCTTCAATTGAAATACTTCAGCGAATCCCAGGCTTTTCATGTAAGGAGCAAATTTTTCACAACGAATCCCGCCGGTGCAGTACATCGCAATCTTTGTGTGAGTTTTAGGATCGAGCTTTTCGGCGACGAAATCCGGTAATTCACTGAATTTTGTGGTTCCCGGATTCACCGCCGACTTAAAGCTACCGTTTCTGTATTCATAATCATTGCGCGTATCTAGAATAAACACGTCGGGATCCGAGATCACGTCGTTCCAATCCGTTGGTGAAACATGCGTCCCGGCTCCCATCGAAATATTGACGTGCTGCTTTAGCGTAACGATTTCCGGTTTGATTTTGACCTCATGTTTGCGAAACGGAGACGCGGAATGAAATGACGATTTGTACTCGATCTTGGAATCGAGGATAAGCTCTATGCTTTCCATGAAGGTCGGAATGTCTTGTCGCGCTCCGCAGAGGCTTGCGTTAAAACCTTCTTCGGCCAGGATAACGGTTCCGAAAACAGCTTGTTCTTGCATCGCCGCTTTCAACGATTCTTTCAAGACGCTCAAATCCGTCAATTCCTTGAAAGCGTAAAACGTAATTATTTGAAAAATATCGGCCATCTTTATTACTAGTGTACGAACTCGGATCTCGTATAGACAAACCTCCCCGCTTACGTTCTAACGCAATTTCAGCCGAGAACATCTCCGACGGCAATAGACACTCCATTAAGAACATCCCGCGTTCCCATTCGCCGCTTTCCTTCTAGCTGCAATTCCTGTATTAGCAATGCGGTGTGGTTTCCGCAAGACACAACCAGGTTTTCTCCTTTCGCTTCCATAACCGACCCAGGGCCTGAAGGCAGAAGCTCGCCAATCGAAATGGATTTCGCTCTCCATACTGTGAGTTTTTGACCCTTGTATGATGTAAAAGAGCCCGGAAAAGGTTGAAACCCGAGCACTCGGTTCGCGATCCCAGACGACGGCAGCAACCAGTCTATCAAACCGTCCTCGCGTTTCATTATCGGGGCAAACGTGGCCGCATCTTGATCCTGCGGCCTTGGAATGAGCGTGTCCAATTTAGTAAGGGTCTCGGACAATAACTCAGCCCCAAGGAATGATAGCCGTTCCATTAACTCGATCGCCGTTTCCTGTGGTTCGATTCCTGTATCCCTTTGCAGCAAAATATCTCCGGTATCGAGTCCCACATCCATTTTCATCGTAGTAACGCCCGTCATCGTCTCGCCGTTTACGATCGCCCAGTTTACCGGGGCCGCACCGCGATATTTAGGCAGCAGCGAAAAATGCACGTTTACAGCCCCTTTTGGAAACGCCCGCAAAAAACCTTCAGGCAGTATGCGGCCATAAGCCACAACTACCGCCAAATCTGCCTTGAGCGACTGAAATTCTTCGAGTGCTTCCGTAGTCTTGATTTTTATTGGCTGAAAGACCGGTAGCCGGTGTGCAACAGCAAACTCCTTTACCGGTGAGAACGCGATCCGATTCCCGCGACCGGCAGGCCGGTCAGGCTGCGAGTAGACTGCCAAGACCTCGTGAGCATCGCTGATAATTCTCTCGATCGACCGAACAGCGGCGTTAGGAGTGCCCATGAAAACTATCTTCATTTTAACCTTTGATTCTAATACAAAAAGGCAAAAGCGCTCGAAGCACTCTTGCCCGATCTTACACAGAAAACATTCTCCTAATAACCGCAATGATAATTCGAACCCTCGAAAGACAATTTCCACTTTCCGCCTTCCCGGCGATAGGCATTGAAACCCGCGCCTTCGAAAGATTGTATGTAGGTAAAAACCTCGGCCACGCCGTCGTTGTCGTAATCGAAGACATCTAGAAGACGTTCATGATAAACACCGGAATCCAGGGTCGAGATTTCGCCGCTCATTACATCCTCTTGTTTCACGTTCTGAAACTCGGTGAAACCGAAGGAATATCTACTTTCGGCATTTCGATCAGCGATAAAGAAAAGCAGTGCCCGCGAGGTCTGCGAAGTCTCAACCCAGTAGGTTCCGATTAATTCGGCCACACCGTCAGAATCGACATCGACGGCGGTCAGGTTTTGATATTTGAGAGCTTTGGCGGCTGATGACGGCACGTTCTGCTTCGCCAATTCCGCGCGAACCAGCGACTCTATCTCGGTCCTTTCGGCGGCAGTCGGCAATCTGCGAACGCCGCTAGCCTTTTTTGTTGCAACGGCATTTGTAGCCAGGGCCATCACGTTGCCTTTCAGCTTCGATCTTTTGGTAACGCTTGTAACCTGGGCCATATTTGCCGAACACTCTGACTTTGGATCGGAGCTTTTGATTTTGACCGTACCGGCGTCCGAACCACCAAAAATAAGGCGGTAAACCGCATTCGGTTTGTAGTAGTTTTTATTGAAGAGCGTGAGTTTCGCTTCTTCCTCCCCGCCGCTTACCGGTTGGACCAGCTTTCCGTTATCGACATACGCGACCGGCTCGACAGTGCCGCCATCGGAAATAACCGCGAAGATGATAGGCTTGATCTTCGCGGTAGGCTTTGGCTTAGGTTTTTGAGCAAAGATAGATGTTGCCGACAGCACAGTCAGAACTGCAATGAGAGAAAACATCTTTAGAAGGTTCATATTTTGATGTCAGACCTTTTGCGATACCATCTTTGCCTGCATGAACTGAAGCAGATATTCGCGCCCACCCGCCTTTGAGTCGGTTCCGCTCATATTAAAGCCGCCGAATGGATGAACGCCAACCAAGGCACCGGTGCATTTGCGGTTGAGATATAGATTACCGACGTGAAATTCACGCCGCGCCTTTTCGAGATTTCCCTGATCCGTCGAAAAAACCGCACCGGTCAAGCCAAATTCCGTATCGTTAGCAATCTCGAGTGCGTGGTCGAAATCGCGAGCTTTGATCACAGCGAGCACCGGAGCAAATATCTCTTCCTGTTCAATTGTCGCACCGGCCTGAACATTAGCGATAATGGTAGGTTCGATGTAGAAGCCATTAGAATCGTCGCCTTTTCCGCCCGTCAACACGACGCCGCCTTCGTCGATTCCCTTTTGGACGTAGCCAAGCGTTTGATCGAAAGAGCGTTTGTTGATCACCGCCGCGACATTAGTGTCCCCTTCGGTCGGCAGGCCGACTTTTAGGGTTTTGGTCAACGCTACGACCTTTTCCATCAACTCGTCATGAACCTTTTCATCCACGATAAGCCGCGAACAGGCCGAGCACTTTTGTCCTTGAAATCCAAACGCGGCCGAAACAATACCGTTTGCCGCCGAATCCAGATCGGCGTCATCCGCGACAACGATCGCGTCCTTGCCACCCATCTCGGCGACAACGCGCTTGATCCAGATCTGTCCATCCTGGGCCTTTGCGGCTACTTCATTGATGTGCAATCCAACGCCTTTGGATCCGGTAAATGAGATAAACCGTGTCTTCGGGCTGGTAACCATTGCTTCGCCGGTTTTCGCACTTCCCGTCAAGAAATTAACTACACCCGGAGGCAAACCCACCTCTTCGACAACTTCCATAAATTTTGCAGCTATCGTCGGCGAATCGGACGAAGGCTTTAAAACAACTGTATTGCCCGCAACAACCGCGGCCATCGTCATTCCCGCCATAATTGCAAGCGGGAAATTCCACGGCGGGATAATTGCGGCGACACCAAGCGGAATATACTCAAGCCGGTTGTCTTCGCCTGCTACCTTTATGATCGGCTGTCTCTCCGACCATCGGAGCATCTCGCGGCCGTAAAATTCAAGAAAGTCTATAGCCTCCGCCGTATCACCGTCAGCTTCTGCCCACGTCTTTGCGACCTCAAAAACCATCCACGCCGAAAATTCGTGCTTGCGCTGGCGAATAATGTCCGCAATGCGGAAAAGGTAGTCGGCCCTTTCGGCAGCCGGAACGTTGCGCCAAAGCTTAAAGGCGTCTGTCGCCGCGTCAATCGCCCGATCAACGAGCGTAGTGTCCGTATCTACCTCGGAGAATACGCCGACAACTTCGGACTTATTTGCCGGATTGATGCTTTGAAATTTGCTTTCGAGCGTTATCTTCTCGCCGTTGATAACGTTCGGATATTCACGCCCCAATTCACTTCGAACTTTTTCTATCGCCGCGCGCATGGCCGCCGCGCTTTCGGCGTTTGAATAATCTACAAACGGCTCATTCTTAAACTCATCCATAACTCGCTGTGTTTGCATATATGTTTCCCTTACCTATATCTCTGTCTGTCTAGTTCGTGAAGCTCCCACTCGTCCAAAAGTTCGGGAACAACCGGCTCATCCTCTCCTTGCCATGCGACTACGAATCGGGGTTCCTGGGTGTCGCTTAAATGTTTGACATAGCTTAGGATCAACACCCAGCCGGCGACCAGATACAAATTCAATTCACGGATCGATCGGACTTCCGTAGTTAATTTTGTGTTCTCCATACTCATTCCCATTTCCCCGTCTTTTGCAGCCGCTTGATCTTGCGTTTAGCCATTTGGCGTTTCAGAACCGTCATGCGGTCGAGAAACACGATGCCGTCGCAATGATCGGTCTCGTGCAAAACGCATCGGGCGGCAAGTTTATCGAGGTCCATCTCAAACTGCTCACCTTTTACATCCTGCGCCCGCACGATAACCCGCATCTCTCTCTGGACTACCTGAAACAGGCCGGGAAACGACAAACAG
>JANNGV010000726.1:0-2156 GCA_031404055.1 Chloracidobacterium sp. | reverse complement strand
TTCATTCGTCCGTTGGGAGCGTGGAGCGGGATTTTTACTTGCCGGAGCGGCGCTATATTTGCTCGGCAGCCTGTTTGTGACAATGGTGTTCAACGTGCCGATGAATAACGCGTTGGAAGCGGCCGCGCCGAAAGACGCCGGAAGCGCCGACATCTGGACAAACTACCTTTCCAACTGGACGTTTTGGAATCACGTCCGAACTGCGGCCTCGCTTGGAGCGGCGGCGGCTTTCACAATCGGGCTGGTTTATATTGGCAGGTAAGTCGAGTCAATTTACGGCTGTTTATAAACCACACCGGTTTTCATCACGAAGATGGTGCTTTCCATCTTCTTGATATCTTTCAGCGGATCGCCCGGAACGGCGACAATGTCGGCAAATTTTCCGACGGCGAGCGAACCGATCGTCTTATCTAACCCAAGCAGTTTGGCGCCATTGAGCGTACCGGCGGTTATCGCATCTATCGGCCGCATCCCGCCCCATTCGACCATCAGCGTAAATTCGTGACCGTTCGTTCCGTGTTGGATGACACCGGCATCGGTTCCAAGAGCAATGGGAACTTTATGCGTAATGGCGATCTTGATCGCGAGCCGCATCGCAGCCGCCGCGGCCAAGGCCTTTTCGCCGCGAAAACCTTTGAGAATGCCGTTTTTGGCAAGCCGTTCGACCGTTTCTCCCGCCATCAGCGTCGGCACGAGGTACGTACCTTTTTCGGCCATCATCCTGGCTCCTTCGTCGTCGAGAAACGAGCCGTGTTCGATGGATGCGACACCAGCACGAGTGGCAATCTTGATGCCCTCGGTTCCGTGGGCGTGGGCGGCGACCTTGCGTTCGAGCTTATGCGCTTCATCGACCATTGCCTTCATCTCTTCATAAGTGTATTGCGTCGCGCCGACTGCATCGCCTTCGGACAAAACACCGCCTGTGGCACACGTTTTTATGACGTCCGCGCCGTATTTGACCTGATATCGCACCGCGGCACGCACGGCTTCCGGGCCGTCAGCGATGCCGGTTTTGAAATTACCGTCGGCCAGTCCGGGTTTGAAGCCGTTCTCATCGCAATGGCCGCCGGTTATTCCCAGCGAATACCCTGCCGTCAAGATTCGCGGGCCAACGATCCAGCCGTCGTTTATTGCTTTCCGCAACGCAAGATCGTCAAAATTACCTGCACCAACGTTACGAATAGTTGTAAAGCCGGCGAGAAGCGTTTTTTGCGCATTTCCAACACCGAGAATTGCTCCGAATGAGTCGTAATCGTGAACTCTCGAATTCTGTCCTTCAGGATCGCCGAGAACACGCCCGATAATATGCGTATGAGCGTCAATAAATCCCGGCATCAGCGTGGCGTCGGCAAGATCGATTATCCTTGCGCCTGCCGGAACCTTAACGCTTTCTCACGTCCCGACGGCAACGATCTTTGCGTCTGTAACCACGACGACCCCATTCTTGATCGGCTCCGATCCCGTGCCGTCAATAATTTGCGCGGCCCGTAAAACGACCGTGCCTTTGCCGTATTGTTCTCCCGGCGCTCCCATTTGCTGGGCAGACACATTCGATGCAACTATTACTAAACACAAGAAAAGTAAGGGAAACAGCCCGATTTTTGACATAATTCTCCAGCCTTATTTGATCTGTCGCGGTAGTGTTCTGAAATCTCTGCCGATTATAAACACGACCGATTCGCAATACAAACTGCCGCTCTTAAATTCTCTTTACCGTTGATTCGTGGCAAAATCTATAAAACTGGCGAATATTTTCGACGCAAACCCAGTTCCGCCTTATTCGCAAACGCTGAAATGATCGACCTTCGCAGCGATACAGTGACAAAACCGACGGCCGCAATGCGTGCCGCGATGGCCGCCGCCGAAGTCGGCGACGACGTTTATGGCGAAGACCCGACCGTCAATCGCCTGCAGGAACGCGCCGCCGAACTGTTCGAAAAAGAGGCTGCCCTTTTTGTCCCGACAGGCTCGATGGGCAACCAACTCGCCGTCAAAGTTCACACAAAACCCGGCCAGGAAGTCGTCATCGAAGAACGCGGGCATATTTTCAATCACGAGATGGGCGCCGCATCCCTGATCTCGGGCATTATAATGCGGCCGGTCAGAAGCGTTCGCGGCTCGGGGCATCTGACATGGAACGAGATCGCGTCGGCAAT
>JANNGV010000725.1:0-2304 GCA_031404055.1 Chloracidobacterium sp. | reverse complement strand
CCGCCCGAGCCGCGTATTCAGGCTGCCCCCGGATTTGGTGTCGAAAGCGATAAAGGCAGAGTGAATCTGGAGTTGAAGGCCCCGCAATCGGAATACTGGGAGCTTAAGAAGCAGTGGGAAGACGCCTGGAGATTCGGCCGCAAGGACGAAAAGACCGGAACGGCAATATCGATGTCGATCGATCAGGCAAAAGAAAAGTTTTTGCAGCAACCGGTCAAGGCGAAATCCGGCCCGGAGGCTGAAAAGGCGTTGACGGATTCGCGAATGGTTATTTCGGACTCGAGCGCCGGCCGGATGGCGACGCTGAAGAGACGCTAGCCTTTGCTCCTCTTGTTCCTTCGCCTTATTCCGTGGTCGGATTTAAATCTTAACCACTGAACAAGACGAACAGGAATGAATAAGAGGAAAGGAAGGGAAAGAGACGGTTTACTAAGATTATGAAAAAAAGTTCGGCAAAATTAGCAGTATCAAGGCTGACACTTTTTTCGATTGCGGTAACGTTCGTGTTGGCTGGCGGGATATCGGCGCAGAAGAGCGAACACTATAATTCGCCACTTTATTCGCCGAAATACTACGATCCGTCGCAGACGACGAGCAACGGGCTGCCCGACGCTCTGCAAAAGACCGGGATTGAGCAAAAGCTTGGCGAGCAGTTGCCGCTCGAAACCGAGTTTAAGGACGAGAACGGGCGTGCGGTAAAGCTTGGCGAGTTTTTCAACAAGGACAGGCCGGTTGTTCTGGCGTTCGTTTATTACGAATGCCCGATGCTTTGCAACGAGGTTTTGAACGGGCTGACCGGAACGCTAAAGGGGCTTTCGTTCGATGCCGGAAAGGAGTTCGATGTCGTCGCGATCAGCTTTGATGAGCGCGAAAACGACAAACCCGACCTGGCCAAGAACAAAAAAGAGAGCTATATGGCCCGTTACGGTCGGCCTGGAACCGAAAAGGGCTGGCATTTTTTGACCGGAACGAAGGCATCGATCGAGGCCGCAACCAAAGCTGCCGGTTTTGGTTTTCAATGGGACGAAAAGAGCAATCAATTTGCACACGCCGGCGGAATAATGGTCGTGACGCCTGAAGGGAAGATGTCACGTTATTTTTACGGTATCGATTATTCGCCTAAGGACGTTAAATTCGGCGTGATCGAATCGGCCGAGAACAAGGTCGGCAATGCGGCCGAAAAACTGCTGCTTTACTGTTATCACTATGATCCGTCGACTGGTAAATACGGCTTTGCGATCCTGAATTTTATCCGGCTCGGAGCGATAGCAACCCTGCTCGGTATGGGTGCGATGGGTTTTGTTTTCTGGCGAAGGAATAAAAAGACCGGTCAATCGTAAATCGTCAATCGCCAAGAGAGATGGATGCAAAAGCGATTCACGATTGACTAAAAGATTATGCAAACGAATTCGTGGGTGCCATTATTTCCGGAACAAGCTTCGACCTTCGCGTGGCAGGTTGATTATTTATATATTTACCTGATCATCGTCAGCGTCGCGTTCACTATTCCGATCGTAGCCGCCATATTCTTTTTCGCGATCAAATACCGCGAGAAAGAAAAATTTGCGACACCTGAGGAAATGCACGGATCGATCATGCTTGAGACCGTGTGGTCGATAATCCCGTTTGTCATATCAATGACCATATTTCTGGGCGGGGCGATCGTTTTCTACAACCAGTTTCGGATACCGGATGACGCAATGGAAGTTTACGTCGTCGGTAAACAATGGATGTGGAAGCTGCAGCATGAAACCGGCCAGCGGGAAATAAACGAGCTTCACGTGCCGGTCGGCCGCAATGTTAAATTGACGATGACGACCGAGGACGTGCTGCACGATTTCTCGATACCGGCTTTTAGAACAAAGGCCGATGTTGTTCCGGGACGATATACGTATATTTGGTTTAACGCGACAAAGCCGGGCAAATATCATCTTTTCTGTGCGGAATACTGCGGGTTAAACCACTCCGGGATGGGCGGGTTCATTTATGTGATGGAGCAGCGGGATTTTGATAACTGGCAGAGCGGCAATATGTCGGGCCAAACGCCGGTCGAGCAGGGAAGAGACTTGTTTGAGAACAAGCTGGGCTGCGCCTCATGCCACGCGGGCGGACCGCAGCAACGCGGTGCAAAGCTCGAAGGAATTTTTAACAAGAACGTAAAGTTGGTGGGCGGACAGACGGTGGTTGCCGACGAGGCATATATCCGCGAATCGATATTGAATCCGGGCGGGCAGATCGTTGAAGGATTCCAGCCAATTATGCCGACATTCAAGGGTCAGGTTACCGAGGAGCAGATAGTGTCGC
>JANNGV010000724.1:0-1501 GCA_031404055.1 Chloracidobacterium sp. | reverse complement strand
CGCGAGGTAAATCTCGACAAGCTTTTTCCAAAAATGGAGCTAAAAGGCATTGAAAAAGTCGGTGAAAAAGAGGCATATGTCATAGTCGCCGCCGCCGAAGGCATACCCGCCGAAACATGGTATTTCGATACCGTCAGCGGCCTTCTGCTCCGGTCGGACGTGACCATTATTGCACCCGAGGGCAACCAGCAGGCAAAGATGTTCATCGAGGAAGTGCGCACGGTCGATGGCGTTACGATCCCAACAAAGATCCGGACTCAGATCCCGTCATTGGAGTTTACGAATATCGTTACCGAAATAAAACACGGCGTCACGATCGAAGAATCGAAATTTGCAAAACCGAAGCTTTAATTCAATCGGTTTCTCGCAAAGTTTCTTAAACGCAGTTAAAAATTAATCCGTCGGACCGTCGTTAACGGCGGTCTTTTGGTGAAAAATTTCGGCGCAAGAGGAATGCCGGGTTAAGTTGGGTAGCTTGCGCAAAGTGTTTTTCGGCAAGCTCGTTCATTCCGACGTTTTGCAATCTTAGGCCGAGCATCCAATGATAATAAGGGTCATTGGGAGTGGAAGGCTCGGCTTGCTTTTCGTATGCGGCTGACGCCTCGCGGTTGCCCATAGATGCGGCGGCACCCGCAAGCAGATTAATTGCTACGGGAAGTCTAGGATTGCTTCTAACCACATCGCTCCAGGCTGAAACGGCTTCCTGCTTGCGGCCAAGCTGCCAGAGCGATTCACCTTTTTCTTCGCGAGCGGTAACCAGGTTGGACGCTTCGGCCAAAGCCTGATCGAGACTCGTCAAAGCGGCCTCGTAACGGCCCAAACGGTTCAGGATAGCTCCGCGGTAATAGAGGCTCAGGGCTTTGGCTTGACCGTTTTGATGCTCCGCGGCCGTGCCGAGCAGATCGACGGACCGCTCCGTGTTGCCGGAAAGATATTCAAACCACGCGAGCTTCGGCAGGGCCTCGGTATTTGTGAACAGGCCGAAATTCACGGCGGCGTCAAGATGCCTTTTCCCTTCGGCGATGTTCACGCGGTCGGTCGGGTTGAGCCACTGGTCCGGCTTTATCTCGGCCAGTGCGAGCTCGTCGGGAATCTGAAGGCTCTGAAAGACAGATGCTCCGCCGCTCTCATGATAATGCACCCAACCGCTGTGAGCATTGAGGCCGATCCAAGACACGGCGAAAGCCAGAAATGCCCATCCCGCTTTTTGAATTGTGCCAGCCGACTTCAAATTATAACGGTAAAAAGACAGGTCGTTTGCTCGAACCAATCTTAAGGTTCGCAGCGCAAGAAAAGTGGTGATGATTGCGATGCCAAGCGCCATCAACATCGGAACGAGCTGGTAAACGTCCCACACAGCTATGAAGCTCACAACAAATACAACGGCTGCCAGTGCTTCTTCTGGCCAGGTCAGAGAATAGTTTTTTGTGATCGTTTGCTTGACGGCGACCGCCGGCTTTCCAAAACCAAAATACAGGGCGTCGTTTGGACACACGCTGAT
>JANNGV010000723.1:0-3245 GCA_031404055.1 Chloracidobacterium sp. | reverse complement strand
CGCAATAACACCGGCTAGCTACCGCTAACGGTCAATATCACATTGCCGCAGCCCAGTGCCACTGGCGTAGGCAAGGTGAAATCCACCGTGCAAGACGGCGGCCGGATCGTGAACCGCGGCACCACCTATCCCGCCGATGTGATCGTGGAGCGTCTTGATGGATACACAGGCCCCGTGATCCTGCAGATGGCCGCGAACCAGCAACGGCAACGCCGCGGCATCCGCGGCAGCACGATGACCGTCCCCGCCGGCGTTGACCAGGTGCAGTATCCGGTCTTCATGCCCGAATGGCTCGAAACCAGCTTGACCGCCCGCATCAACGTCATCGGCGTCACGCCCATCGCCGATCCGAAGGGAAACATCCGCTACATCACCGGCATTATGGACGGCTTCATCGTGATGTCGCTGGAAGGGGCGCTGCTGAAGCTCACGCACGAGCCACAAGAGTACGTCGCCGCGCCCGGCGGAACGCTCGAAGTCCCGCTCCGCGTTTCGCGCACGATGAAACTCGCCGTTCCTGCCGACGTCATCCTCGTCGGTTCCGGTGAGAAGACCAACTCCCTCGCCGCCGACGCTGCTGCACTTCCGCCGAGCGTCAACCAGCACACCCTCAAGATCCGCATCGCGGAGGGTGCGTCCCATTGCTGTTCAACCCGCGGACAAGCCAAAACCGATCAAGGGCGTCTATGTTCTTGAAAACAATAAGGTGAAATTTAAGCCCGTCGAAACCGGTATCACGGGAGAGTCCGACATTCAAATAATTTCTGGGCTATCCGACGGAGAGGAAGTGATAACGGGCCCGAGCCGAATCTTAAATACTCTGAAAGAAGATACCGTCGTCAAGAAACAGGAAAAGAAAGAAGGCGAAACCGCCGTTAAATCCTGATGAATAATTCCAGATTCCAAATTCCAAATTTGCTGAACACGGAATCCTGAATCTGGAATTTGGAATCTGGAATTTGGAATTTGGAATCAAAGTAGATGTACAGATTCATGGAAAATGAAAACGGCGAGCCGGAATCGAGCCTGAACGGTAAAGAATCGGGCAGCAAAACGCTGATCTCGATGCATAACATCTGGAAAACCTACCAGATGGGCGTCGAAGAGCTGCATGCGTTGCGCGATGTATCTTTTCACGTTGAGAAAGGGGAGTACTTAGCAATCATCGGGCCGTCTGGTTCGGGTAAGTCTACGTTGATGAATTTGATCGGCTGCCTTGATTCGCCCTCAAAAGGTGAATACTGGATCAACGGCAATCTTGTCTCGGAAATGACGGACGACGAGCTTGCCCGGATTCGAAATAAGGAGATCGGCTTTGTGTTTCAAACCTTTAATCTCCTTGCACGAGCGACGGCCCTGCACAACGTCGAGTTGCCGTTGATTTATGCGGGAATGAGGGCCGGTGAACGAAATGAAAAAGCCCAGGCCGCCTTGGCGTCGGTAGAGCTCGGCGATCGGGTGACTCACAAACCCAATGAGCTTTCCGGCGGGCAGCGGCAGCGTGTCGCGATAGCGCGCGCGCTTGTAAATCATCCGTCTATCCTTTTGGCGGATGAGCCCACGGGAGCATTGGATTCAAAAACGAGCGTTGAGATCATGGCGTTGTTCGAAAAGCTCCACGCCGAGGGGAATACGATCATCGTCGTGACGCACGAGCATGACGCACGAGCATGACGTCGCCGAACGCGCACATCGCATTATCACGATACGTGACGGGCAGATTGAGAAGGATGAAAAGACAAGATAATGGAGCACTCGCCGGCTCCCGTAGTGCTTTGTAATCTAACGCCGATCCAGCAGCTTGCGTTCGATCGGCCAAATCAAGCAGTACTGTTTTTTCCAGATGTCTGGCTTCCCGCCGTCGTTGTCCCGATAGTGCTCTTTCGTCATTTCGCGTCGCTTTGTAAACTCGCAACCGGAAAGACCAGTTGAACCTTTACCGCTGGCTTGCGTATTACCCCAGGGATTTTCTAACATCCGAGAAGCGATGAATTTCAGCGAAACTTTAAAACTTGCATTGTCGGCGATATGGGCGCACAAACTGCGTTCGTTTCTGACGCTGCTCGGAATGATCATCGGTGTTACGGCATTTATGGTTGTATTTTCGGTTTTGCAGGGCTTCAATGCCTACATCGATGAAAAAATCGCTGGTATAGGCTCCAATTCGTTTACCATACAACGCTTCAATTTTGAGGATTTTAAGGACAGCGACACGATTGCCGAGGCCCAGCGGCGCAATAAAGAGTTTACCTTTGAAGACATCGAGTACATTCGCTCACGGATGCAGGTGATAGGAAAGATCGGAGCGAAAGCGGGCGGAAATCGCAGTGAGGTAAAAGCCGGCAACAACATCATGCAGGATGTCACAGTCGATGGCGCGGAGCCGGTGATTGGCGAGATCGAGAATATCGACGTAGCAGAGGGGCGATATTTTTCGGAGGCGGAAAACAACGGCGCCGTACGAGTAGCGTTTATCGGAAGCGATGTCGCGGACAAACTATTTCCACAAGGCGGGGCGCTCGGGCAAGAAATTAGTATTCGGGGGATACCTTACCGCGTGATCGGAATACGGGTTGCAAAAGGTACGGTTTTCGGAATGCCTCAGGATGCTTTTATCCAGCTTCCAATAAAAACTTTCGGTTCGAATTTCGGCGGTTTTCGCGGCAGCCGATATCTCTATTTTATCGCGACCGCGAAATCAGACGGTCTTTCGAAGGACGCCGTGGATGAAGCTCGGACACTTATGCGGCTTCGCAGGAAGCTCGAATTAGGTGAAAAAGACACATTTGGTATTGTTACGCCGGACGCGATCTCCGGATTACGCGACAGTTTGTTCGGCACAACGTTTATTGTGATTCTGGCCGTCCCGGCAATTGCTTTGCTGGTAGGGGCGATAGTCATCATGAACATAATGCTCGTCTCGGTCACGGAGCGCACGAAAGAGATAGGAATACGAAAAAGCCTCGGAGCGCGGCAGTCAGACATTCTTAAACAATTTCTTTACGAAGCTGCAACCCTTTCAGCCATCGGCGGCATTATCGGTTTAATTCTCGCGGAACTGATCGGCGTTATTGTAAGCTCGCTTTTCCTCCAGACTAGAATTCCATGGTACGCGGCGGTAATATCAATTGGAGTTTCCGCTTTCGTCGGCATTCTGGCAGGTTTATTCCCGGCGTGGAAGGCCGCCCAGCTTGATCCAATAGAAGCTCTGAGGGCGGACTAATTGTATGCTTAGATTTCTCGGC
>JANNGV010000722.1:0-6949 GCA_031404055.1 Chloracidobacterium sp. | reverse complement strand
TACACGCAGGTTTCGATGGAAAAGATGATCGCGGTGTATGACAAGGCGCATCCAAAGGCGTGATATAATCCCGTTAGAAATCAATTCGCGAGAATGCTAAAGTTCGGATATAGGATCGTGATTTAGGTGTAAAGGTTAGGTCGTAATGAAAAGACTTATAGTTTGTTTTCTCTTATTGATTGCCGTTTCTTCGGTTTGTGCGGCCCAAGATCGTCCTGAGTCTGTGAAAATTGCCGAATTCGATCCGAAAACCGAGAACTCGGAGCTGTTTGTTCGTCAAAGCAAGGAGCTTTTCGAGAAGCTTGTGATTGCCGGTGCGAACTCACGGGGCTTTATTAATTTGCAAGAGGATGACGAATTGATTAAAAAGGCATTCAAAGAGTTGCCTGAATTTTCCAAGGTTATTCCGTTGTTAGATCTGTTGAATTCTACTCGTTTAATCCTCCGAAAACCCGAAAAAATTGAGTTTTGGCTGGTTCCACAAGACGCCGTACCTCCGTTTTTGGAGTTAAAGTGTGTCGGCCTTTGTAGTTGTCCAAAATTGGAGATTAGCGGCGAGACCCATTTTACGAGAGACGACCGGTTTCTATTTTTCAAAGCAACTCATTTAGATACAGTCAAGTACAAATGGACTGTTGCTGGCGGCAAGATTGTTCTTGGGCAAGGTGGACCACACGTTAGCGTTAAACCTGAGTACGATCGTGACATCAGAATAGAGGTTCAAATTGAAGGCATCGATCCGCTTTGCAATTGCGTAAATGAAGTGACGTTCAAGACAAAATTTTCTAATTGACAAGATCCCGGCATACGTACCGGAGATTTTGTTGCCTCCTCAAAAATTCCATCGATAAGAAAAAATTGTACTTGTTTGTGATAGTGGTGTACGCGTTTTCTCCCGCTCTTTTTTCACAAGACAACTCCTTTCGCTTGACGAGATCTTCGGCACCGACCCGAAGGTTCAAGTCAATTTTGCCGGCAATCCGGAGCGGCTGTTGTGGGTGAAGGATGGGCGTTCGTTCAAGCAGATGCAGGGTGGAAAGCTCGACTGTAATGAACACGGCGAACGCTGCTTCCGCAAGCTTCATTAAGTCGCCATTTTTTATTCCCGTCCAACCCGTTTGCGGCACGGTAATAACATCTAAGATCGACAAACTCCCGCGCGAACCTGCGGTCGATACATTCATCGAGCAGAATTCTCAAGCGGCAATTTTCTCCATCTGAGCTTCGGCCTGTTCTAGGAATTCGATGACCTGTTCGCGTCGGACCGTGGGAAAGCCTTCGAGAAAGTCTTCGATATTGTCACCAGCTTTCAAGAAGTCGATGAGCGTATGCGTCGGGACGCGCGTGCCTGCAAACACCGGCGTACCGCCCATTACGTCTTTCGAAGATGTTACGACCGGAGATTTCATATCACCAGAGAATTATAACAAAGTCCGTAACTAAACCTTCTTAAAATCGCACGACGGTTATTTTACCCATCCTTTCTTACGTCCGCTATTCAGATATTTGACGTCACCCGAAGTGTCTACATCGAAAGAGGCCTCAGGCAAGTCGATGACTACAATGTCCGTCCGGCTGCGGATAAGATCTCTCGCCCCTTTGTCGCCGTCGAGTCGTGATAATTCGCCGAACAATTCACGCGAAAATAGTGCTGGAACTCCGGTGACACCGTTGTAAGCCGCGGCGATCACAGCCGCATTCGTCGTCGCGAATTTCTCGCCAAAACGATCCAGCATTTCCGAAGTTATAAACGGCTGATCGCACAGCGAAATTAGAACCGCACCAATTTCAGGTTCGATCCTAATCAATTTAGCCAAACCCACACCGATCGATGAACTCATTCCCGAACGCCAATTTTCATTGAGACAAATTGTGGCTGCGAGACCCTTGAGTTCCACCGCAGATTCGTCGGAATTTGAGCCAAGAACAACGACTACAGGATCGAAGATAGACGCCGTCATGGACTCCGCGGCACGCCTCAAGAGCGTTTGGCCCTCAAAATGAACTAGCTGTTTCGACCGCCCAAGACGGCTCGAACCGCCTGCGGCCAAAAGTAGCCCGCCTATCTTTGGTAGGTCAATTCCGGTCATAGATCGAGCCTTTCCGGTCGCGGAGGTGTCCGCCGTCGCGGGCTTTCATCACACTTTGTATTTCGGCGACGATCGACAGGGCTATGGCTTCAGGCGTGTCCGCACCGATGTCTAACCCGGCGGGCGCGTATAGTTTCGTTAGCTGTTCTTCGGTAAAATTCTCGCCGCTTGCCGCGAGTTCGCCGAGTAATTGTTCGGTCCGGCGTTTCGGCCCAAGCGCTCCGATGTAGAAAACATCCGACTTTAACAGTAGCGGAAGTATCTCGGTGTCACGCTCGTAATTGTGGGTCATCATCACTGCCGCGGTTTCCGCATCGGACTCCAACTTATACGCCGTGTCTTCCACTTCACGAGGAATCAAACTTGTCGCTGTCGGGAACCTGTCGCTGGTCAAATACGCAGGACGGTGATCGAAAACCGAAACCTGCCAGCCGAGCTCGGAAACTATTCGAGCGAGCGGAACCGCGTCTGCTCCCGCCCCAAAAAGAAGCAGCGAAAGCGGCGGCGCGATACTTTCAAACGCGAATTCGAATCGTCCTTCGGGTAATTCGAATGTCCGTAAATCGTAATGAACACCCGACAAGAAAAAGTCTCGGCATTCATCGAGAATCCCTGCATGATCTTTCAAGACGGAGGGCAGACCTTCAAATTCAAAGCTATCTGCGTTTTTAAAGAAAACTCGTCCGCCAATTTCCGCGTCGCTCTCAGAATCCGCCGAGATAAGCGTCGCGATGATCTGCCGCTGCCGCCGAATACCGATCTCTCGCAGCGTTTCAAGCAAACGGTTTTCCTTTGCGACCGGCTCAAGCAAAATCCGAATAACGCCCCGGCAGCCCATGTTCAGGCTGAAAACCGAGTTCTCATCATTCGTCGTGTCGTATGTAAAAACCTCTGGCCGGCCACTCTTCAAGACCTTTTTAGCGCGTTCGAGCACATCTGCCTCAAGGCATCCGCCCGACACCATTCCGAAAGTATCGCCGTTTTCCAGTATCAGCATCCGAGCGCCCGGCAGACGATAACCCGAGCCGCGCACGTCAACCACCGTTGCCAGGACGGCACTTTCGCTATCCGGCAATTGGTCGAGAGCGTTAATTATTTGTTGGATTTCTTTAGACAAAACAGGACGAGAACGAATCAAGAAAGTAAGTTTGGTTTCAGAGAGTCGCCTGGCTCTGTTTTTCGCCTAGCCAATAGCAGAGCCCGTCCGGTGCGACGACGTAAAATACCTTCCACGTAGCACCGTGGTTGTTCTCGGTCTTGAATTCGGCAGCCTCTTTATCCAGTCCGCTGGCTTTGAATTCCGCAAATGCGGCTTCGGCACTGTCGACTTCGAAAGCACATCCGTCCTGTTCCGGATCACGACCGTTTTCGGCGATGGCAATCTTCACATTATCGCGGCCCAGCACTGCCGACTTATTCGGCAAATCGCTTCGCGAGAGAATATCGAAACCCATGACATCGACGTAAAAAGAGATTGCGGACTCAACGTCTGCGACCGGGAGGTTCATGGCGTCGCCCTGATAACCCCACGCATTTTTAAATACCACTTTCATTATTTTAATCCGGGCACGCTCCGCCGTTATCGACCCATTCCTGCACCTTTGCGGCAAAAGCTTCGAAGCTCATCGGTGGAACTGTCCGGCCGTTTCCCGGATCCCAAGCCCATATTACGAGTGGATCTTTTTTCTGAATGTGCTCCATTGCACCGGCGAGCGTCTTAAAGCCGCCGTTTTTCGACGGGTCCTTAAAATTGCGGCAAAGCTGCCCGTTCGTCAGTCCTTGAAAAACCATTTTTTGGTCGGCGGGCGGCATGTGCCAATCCTTTGAGGTGCCCGGCGGCATGTGCTCGCCTGCCAGATTTTCTTTTTGGTGACAGGTCGTGCAGGTCTGTCCGTAAACGCCCTTTCCTTCTTTGCCGCGAGTAATACCCTGAGTATGCGGGCTCATTTCGTCACCCTGCGTAGGGATATCGCCAGCCGGATGGCAATTGGCGCAGCGGGCCGAGAAAAATACTTTCGCCGCTTCGTTGAAGGCAGCCCTTGCCTTTTCTGGGTTGTCGGCCATCTCGACATCGCGTTCGGTCATCGTTGACCCTGCAACACGCTCGAAGCTGTTCCGCTGGCTTGACCACGCAAAGCCCGCAAGCAGCAGACAGGCCGCAGCTACTACACCCAACTTCAGGCCGCTGCGTTTTGAAATTTCAACATTTGATTTCATAACGGTCGCTCCTCGCTTTTACGCGGTCTTTAAATCCTCAGGTCTGATCGGCAGACTTCTAAGACGCTTGCCGGTCGCGGCAAATATTGCGTTAACAACTGCAGGTGCGATCGGCGGTGTGCCGGGCTCGCCCACGCCGCCATGTTTTTCGGTGCTGGGCATGATATGCACGTCGATCTTTGGCGATTCGTCAATTCGCAGCATCTTGTAATCGTAAAAATTACGCTGTTCGATGCGGCCGTTTTTCAGCGTGATCTCGCCGTAAAGTGCGGCTGTCAGGCCAAAGATGATACAGCCTTCCATTTGAGCCGCGACCGTATCGGGATTGACGACCTGCCCGCAATCTATCGCACAAACTACACGATGAACCTTCGGCACGCCATCCTTGCCAACCGAAACCTCGGCCACCTGTGCTACATAGCTCGCAAAGCTCTCGTGAACGGCGATGCCGCGAAATATGCCTTTCGGAGCAGGTTTGCTCCATCCAGCTTTTTCGGCCGCGAGTTTCAACACACCCGCATGACGCGGATGTTTGGCGAGCAGCGAAAGGCGAAACGCGAGCGGATCTTTCTTCGCTGCGAATGCCAACTCATCCAGAAAACATTCCGTAGAAAACGCGGTGTGCGAGCTGCCGACCGACCGCCAGAATCCGACGGGGATTCCCGTATCCATCCGCACCCAATCGACATAAAGATTCTGCATATCATAGGGCAGAGTGCTTGCACCCTCGACCGCGTTGTCATCAAGCACGTTGGGCGGCGGAGCAAAGCCAAATATCGCCGGCCCGAGACTCGCCATGATGGATGAATTTACAATGCGATGATTCCAGAATACCGGCTTCCCGGCGGCGTCGAGTCCCGCGGACATTTTGTCGTAGGTTGCGGGACGATAAAAATCGTTCTGCATGTCATCCTCGCGGGTCCAGATGACCTTGACGGGTTTTCCAACAGTTTTGGACAGAATGGCGGCGTCGATAACGTATTCGCCAAGGCGTCGGCCAAATCCGCCGCCGAGCAGTGTCGTATTGACCTTCACTTTTTCGAGCGGCATTCCTACAGCTTTTGCGACCGCACCCTGTACGTACATCTGCGCCTGTATTCCAGCCCAAACTTCGCAGCTGTCGGAGCGGACATCGGCGGTTGCATTCATCGGCTCCATCGTTGCGTGGGCTAGATACGGAGCATAATAATTCGCCTCGATCGTCTTCACGGCTTTCGTGCGGCCCATCGCGACATCACCGATCTTTTTCGCCTCAATCCCTTTGACGGAGTCGGCGGCGGCCGCGTAGTCGCGATAGATGCCATCGCTCGAGATGCTGGTCATTTTGCCTTCGTCCCAAGTGACTTTCAAAGCATCACGCCCTTTTTTCGCCGCCCAATAATTGTCCGCGACGACGCCAACGCTCTCGCCGACCTTGACGACGTGTCGAACGCCTTTGACGGCTTTGGCCGCTACGTCGTCAACGCTTTTGACCTTGCCGCCAACCACGGGCGAACGCAGGATCGTTGCCGTCAACATTCCGGGAACCTTCACATCGATGCCGAAAACGGCGGTGCCGTTCACCTTATCCGGCGTATCGAGCCGTTTGACGCTCTTGCCGATAAATTTGAAATCCTTGGCGTCTTTGAGTTTTGGAGCGGTTGGCGGAGCGATCTTTGAGGCTGCATCCAACAGCGTTCCGTATTTGGCCTTCCGTTTTGACGCCGCGTGAGATACCTCACCATTTAATGCCTTGCAATCCGCCGCAGGCACGCCCCACTGCTGTGCGGCAGCCGCAACGAGCATCTCGCGGGCCGACGCAGCAGATTTGCGAAGCGGCTCGATCAACCCTCTGATACTCGCACTGCCCCCGGTGATCTGGCCGCCGAGAACGGGATTGATAAACTCTTTCCCCGGAGGCCCGTGTTCGTAGCTAACATCTTTCCAATCAACCTCAAGTTCGTCCGCGACGATTTGCGGTAGAGAAGTGAGCACGCCCTGTCCCATCTCTGCCTGCCCGATAACGATCGTCACTTTTCCATCCGGCGCGATCTTTATAAAAGCATTCGGCTGAAAATCGGCAACGGGTTCCGCCGCCGCCATGCCAAATCTTTCCTCCGCCCGCGAACGCATCGGCAAAGCTGCCTCCACCAACAACGCACCGCCTGCGATCAACGTGGCTTTAATAAACGAACGTCTATCCATTTCTGCTTTAACGGTCATCTCATTTACCTCCGTTAATTGCGGCGAGTTTGATCGCGCTCCTGATCCGGTTGTACGTTCCGCAGCGGCAGATAACGCCCGACATTGCATGGTCGATGTCCTTATCTGTCGGCTTCTTATTCTGCTGAAGCAGTATCGCCGCCGACATTATCTGCCCCGACTGACAGTAACCGCATTGCGGCACATCCTCCGCGATCCAAGCCTTTTGCAGAGCATGAGTCGCATCCGGCGACAACCCTTCGATCGTCGTTATCTCCTTGCCAACCGCAGCCTTGAGCGGCGTCACACACGAACGCTTCGCCTCGCCGCCGACATGAACGGTACATGCCCCGCACTGCGCCACGCCGCACCCGAACTTCGTCCCGGTCAAACCGATATCGTCCCGTATCACCCACAACAGCGGCGTATTTGGGTCGGCATCGACGTCATACTGCTTTCGG
>JANNGV010000721.1:0-2731 GCA_031404055.1 Chloracidobacterium sp. | reverse complement strand
CGACCCGAACCTCAAAAGCTGGGTCGAATCCGCCAACGATCCGAATACGGATTTTCCGATACAGAATTTGCCGGTTTGCTGCTTTTCTTCGTCCAAGCGGAAGATTTGGCGTCATGTTGGGGTCGTAATTGGATCTTCGGTTCTCGACATGGATGGAGCTGTGCGAACCGGAGCGTTTGATCCGCTTAGCTATAAAGGAACGCACTTGCTTGGTGATGGATTACCGTTGGAAACATTCTTTGATGAAGTAGATTTTTCTATTCGAAAGGAATTGAGAGAGTTGATGTCGTCATTGCTTTCGGAGAGTCAAAGCGACGAAATTAAAGAATCCCTGGCGAAACACCTTTACGATGTCAAAGAATGCGAGTTTTTTACAGCGTTTACTGATATCC
This sequence comes from Chloracidobacterium sp., assembly GCA_031404055.1. Classification (GTDB taxonomy): domain Bacteria; phylum Acidobacteriota; class Blastocatellia; order Pyrinomonadales; family Pyrinomonadaceae; genus OLB17. The sequence continues at coordinate 2,339 of JANNGV010000721.1, read as the reverse complement.
GCGACTATACCGATTTCTACTGCTCGATCTATCATGCGACGAATGTGGGCTCGATGTTTCGGCCGGACAATCCGCTGCTGCCGAATTATAAATATGTGCCGATCGGGTATCACGGGCGGGCTTCGAGCATTGTCATTTCCGGCACTGACATCAGGCGGCCGCATGGGCAGAACCGGAGTGACGCCGAGGCTCCGCCGGTGTTTATTCCGTGTAAGAGTCTCGATTACGAGATGGAGGTCGGGTTTTTTGTCGGGCAGGGAAACGATCAAGGAACGCGGATTTCAATCCGCAATTCCGAAGATCATATCTTCGGCCTGTGCCTTGTCAACGACTGGTCCGCCCGCGATATACAGGCTTGGGAATACCAGCCGCTCGGGCCGTTTCTCGCAAAGAATTTCGCCACGACGATCTCGCCTTTCGTCGTCACGATGGAAGCTCTCGCCCCTTTCCGTACAAAGTCGTTCGAACGCGAACCCGGCGACCCCGCACCGCTCGATTATCTTAACGACGCCGAGAATCAGAAATTCGGCGGCATCGACATCAATCTCGAAGTCTTTATCCAGACCCAAAAAATGCGTGACGAGAATATCGAACCGCATCTCCTGAGCCGTTCTAATATGAAAGACCTCTACTGGACAATTGGCCAGATGCTCACCCACCACGCATCCGGCGGCTGCAACCTCCAAACCGGCGACCTCATCGCCACCGGCACGATCTCCGGCAAAGAAAAATCGGAACGCGGCTCGATGCTCGAACTAAGCTGGCGCGGAACTGAACCAATCGAACTGCCCAACGGCGAAACTCGCCGTTTCCTCGAAGACGGCGACGAGATCATCATGAAAGGCTACTGCGAACGCGAAGGCTTTCGTCGTATAGGCTTCGGCGAATGTCGCGGCCGCATCTTACCGGCAGATTAAGAGATCAGCCACGAATTACACGAATGTCACGAATTAGAGATTTCGATTTGATTCGTGTTATTCGTGGCTAATCCATTTCAGTCTGTTAAAATTTTAGCATGAAGGCAGCACCCGGATTAGTCGAAACGGCGATACGGCGGGTTCATTCCGGTTCGGACGACGAAGATCGGGAGGACGTGCTCGCTGTTGAGGAACCGCTTGAGATCCGCATCGGCCTTCGCGAAAACGGCAGACTAACTCACAAACCGATCTCCATTACAATGCGAACGCCTGGCGATGACCTCGAACTTGCCGAGGGGGCCAAAACCACGTCTAACACAGTCCTTGTCGAACTAAACAAAGGCATCGACGTCGATCTAAAACGCCTCGAACGCCATTTTTACACCTCATCAAGCTGCGGCGTTTGCGGCAAAACGTCAATCGAGGCCTTGCATACAGGTGCAAAAAAAATCGAGAACGGCGACACGCCGAAGATTGACTCGGAATTCATCCACCGAATGCCCGAAGCGTTGCTCGCGCGACAAAAGACATTCGAAAAAACCGGTGGCCTTCACGCATCCGTAATTTTTAACACGAAGAGCGATATCGATACGGTCAGGGAAGATGTCGGCCGGCACAACGCCCTCGACAAGGTGATCGGAACGAAATTCCTGGCTGGCGACATGCCGCTCAACAATAAGGTGCTTATGGTCAGCGGCCGCGCCAGCTTCGAACTGGTGCAGAAAGCCCTAATGGCAGGAATTCCAATTTTGGCTGCGGTCGGCGCTCCGTCCAGCCTAGCCGTCGAGCTCGCCCGCGAATTTGGCATGACGCTTCTCGGCTTCGTTCGCGACAACCGTTTTAATATTTACTGCGGCGGGGAAAGGATCACGACTGAAACACGAGCGGTAGCGAGTGTGCCTGGTGGCCAACTGCGATCTTAGACTAGCGAGCACAAGCGTCCGGAGGCACACTCCCTACCGGTCGTGTTTCCGCCACCGATATGGCTGATAAGTACAAAAAACTGAACGTGTCCAAACCGGCCAAAACCGCTGCTGGTCTAAAGGCCGTCGCCAGCACTACGCGAGCTGTTTTTGGCAAGATGGGCGTCATCCGCGGAACGCGCGGCCTATTGAATCTAAACCAAGCCGGCGGCTTCGACTGTCAATCCTGTGCCTGGCCCGATCCCGAAAGCCACCGAACCTTGGGCGAATTTTGCGAGAACGGCGCGAAAGCTCTAGCCGACGAAGCAACGACAAAACGCATCGGCGCAGAATTCTTTGCAAAGTATTCGCTTGCCGAACTCGCCTCACACGACGATTTCTGGATCAACGACCAGGGACGCCTCACCGAGCCGGTAGTTCTTCGCGAGGGTTCGGAGCATTTCGTCCCCATCTCATGGGACGAGGCGTTTGAGATCATCGCGAACGAATTAAATTCGAT
>JANNGV010000720.1:0-13583 GCA_031404055.1 Chloracidobacterium sp. | reverse complement strand
ACATCACTCGTGCTTAAACCCACAGAAAACTTCAATAATTGAGGAGTTTTTATCAATATGAAGAATTTGAAAAAAAATCGCATGTCGGAACGCGGCGGTGCCGGCGTTAAGTTTTTGGCTGTCGGGTTGGTGCTGGTTCTTCTTGCACATGCGGGATACAACTACATTCCCGTAGCCTACGAGGGAGCAAATCTCCGGCAGGAAATGGATACGGCCGTCGTAAAAGGCCTGGCTGCTTCCGGGCAACTGAAGCCGATGGATGTTGTAAAAGCTTCGGTCGAAAGGGCTATTAGCCAGAATAATGTGCCTTCGGACAGGTTTGTGGACATTAAACCTGCGGGCAATGTGATTCAGGCCCAGGTGGTCTATTCAAAACAGGTCGCGATGCTGCCGTTCGGGATTTACAAGTATAAGTACAACTTTAATTACGTCGCTGTACCGAAAGGATATTTATTGAAGGAATAATGTCGTCTAAGCGGACGCTAAGGCGAGTGTTTCGCGGATCTTCGCCGGCTGGATCTGGATCAGACTTTCCGGAGCATCGGCAAGCCAGGTTGAAGGACAAACACCGCACGTAGTACATTTTTCAACGGCAGGACACGGGAGGCTCGAAAGGGCCTCTTGTGCTTTTTGGTGCTCGGTTTTCAGGAAGTCGAACGAAAGGCCGGAATCGACTATCGACCACGGCAGAAACTCTTCGTAACTTCGGTCACGCGATGTGTGGAACAGGGGATCGACGCCTGTTTCACGCAGTGCGCGGTCGATGTCGCCTTTGAGCATTGCGGCCCGGTCGATCACTTTTGAGATCGTCCGGTCGCCCGATGAGAATAAGGCCTGCTCATGAGCAATACGGGCGGACATGAAGCGAACCTCAACGTTCGGGATTCGCGACAACCCTTTGGAAACATATTTAATCCGTCTTTTAAGTTCTTTTTCACCGCATATCGCGTCCCATTGAAGCGGCGTGTTAGGCTTCGGCACAAAGCCGTTGAGCGACGGAATGATCTTTCCGGCATAGCCGAATTTCTTGCCCGCCACGAGCATACGGTCTTTTATCCGCTCGACAAGAACAAACATCTCGTCGAGGTCTTCCTGCGTTTCCGTCGGCAGGCCGACCATCATATAAAGTTTAACGGTCAACATTCCCCGGTCGAAAACGGCGCCGCAGATATCAACTATTTCATCATTGGTCAGGTTTTTGTTTATAACGCGACGGAGCCTGTCCGAGCCCGTTTCCGGTGCGACGGCGATCTGCTGGTCTTTTGATTCGACCAACGCGTCCAGTAATTCATCCGATATCTGATCGAGCCGAAGCGACGAGACGGAGATGCGATAATCCATCGCTCGCAATTCGCGCAAAATGGTGGAAATCTCAGGATGGTCGCAGACGGCGGTTGATACCAATCCGATCTTATTCGTTTTATGACGCCATTCCTTAGCTTTGGCTAGAATATCTTTCGCGGGGACGACACGCGGCGGATAGTAATTATAGCCTGCCCAGCAGAAGCGGCAGCCCTGCGAGCATCCGCGTGATATCTCAACCAAAAGCCGCTCGCCCATTTCGGCTTCGGGCGACCAGACGGAGGTTGAGGGGCAGAAAATCTCTTGGTTAACAAGAAAATCCGCGAGTTCGGTTTCGCCGCGTTTCAGGGCACGGCGGAGAGTTCCTTCCTTTGGATTTACCGAAGCAACAGCCCGGCCGACACGTCGCGGCACACCTTTTTGGTTAGGAATGTAGTCGAAAACCGTCCCGTCGTCGTTATAAATTACGTCGTAAAGCGACGGAACGTAAAATCCGCGGCCTATCTGGGCAAGCGCCAGCAAAATCTCATCTTTGGTTTCGTTTTCGACAATCGCATCAACCAGCTGAAATGCCAGGATTTCGCCCTCGCCGACGGCGATTATGTCTGTGAAATCAGCAATCGGCTCCGGATTAAGGAATGACGCTGCTCCGCCCATAACGACGAGCGGGTGAAAATGATTGCGGTCCTTGGACCAGACCGGAATGCCCGAAAGCTGGAGCATTCGGGCCATGTTCAGATAATCCGTCTCGAATGAAATAGAAAAAGCAACGATATCGAAATCGCGAACGGGCGTCTGTGTCTCAAGCGACATCAGTGTGGAACGCGACTTTTCGTATTCGAGCATCTCTGCCGTATCGGGCAGAAAAACTCGTTCGCACGACACATCGGGAATGCTGTTAAACAGATCGTACATCGTGTGCAGGCCTAAATTAGCCATGCCGATCTGGTGCGTATTCGGATAGCACAACGCAATGCGAAGGCCGCAGCCGTGTTTGACGACGTAGCCTTCTTCGGCCGCGAGTTTCTGTTTGTAGCTATCGATTATCCGTCTGCTCATATATGTTGCAATTAGATAGAATAGCAGTTTATACCGAAGCTCCCAAATGAAAATGATGGACGATCAGTGTATCGTCCATCATTTTATATACAACGCCAAAATAAGCAGCCTCTATATCTTACGGTTTCTTTGACTTTGGAGCTTTTTCCTTATTGCCCGGCATCGTGATGTAGGGGCGATGCTGGACCGTGAACTGCTTATCGTCAAAGGTGCCGTCGCCATCAACATCGACTTTTACCTCAAGCTTGTACTTTTTGCCCGGCTCGTGCTTTGCGGCAAGATCGTATGCGAGGCTGTACTGGCTGCGCAAAAGGGCGTTTATTGTTTGAAGATAGCTTGGGATCTCGCTCTCGAAGGTCATCTCGAAATGCATTCCGCCGGATTCTTTGGCGAATGTATTCATCTGATTCTTTGCCTGAAGAAACGTAAGGCGTCCCGGCATTCCGGTCAGGCCGTCGGTTGCCGGAAGCTGGCTCTCGTACCTTTTATAAAAAAGGTTGCCGGTGCTGATTATGTAAAGCGGAATGCCGGCTTCCTGCACTACTTTGCGGGCGTCGCCATAATTGATACGGCTGAATGTGTCGATGCCGGAAGCTACGAGGATGATGGCCCGCCGTTTGGATTTTACGGCGACCATGCCGCTATAGTCCGATTTTTCGGCCTCGGATTTATCAAGTACGACCGAATCGCCACGGCCGCCGACCAGCGAGAACTTGATCGCGTCGAACAGATTATTTTCACGAAATGCCGGGCGGTTTCTCAGTAAAAGATTGATGGTCTCGTTTATACGGGCCGGGTCGTTTGTAAAATCGGTGATCGGCGTCGGGCGCATGTCAAAGGCGATTACCGATGCATAATCATTAGGCGGTTTAATAAAACGAGTTAGAAACTGGGCGACGGGCCGGATGGATTCATAGACACCCGGCTCGAAATAGCCGCCGGCAGCCCGGCCGAACATCTCGGTCCATTTGCTGTATTCAAGCACGAGCGTGACGGTGATCGGTGATTCCGGTGTCGTAAAACTCGAAACATTTTGTTTCACGCCGTCTTCGAACACGCCGAAGTTTTCTTTTTTCAAACCGGTAATGATCTGCCCTGTCTTTTTGTTAAAGACCACCGCATCAACATTTACAATATCCGTATCGACGGTCAGAATACCTTCTTCAACCGTGGCATTTTTCTCCTCTTCAATCCGCTTTTTCTCTTCTTCCTCGGCCTTTAACTCTTCCGGAGTTTTGGGAGTAGGGCGCTGATTACGCTTGTCGTTCCCCCTTGGCTCGACCCGCTGCGGACGCGATTGGGCCGATACAAACGGTGCGAAAAGTCCGAGCGTAACGGCAAGAAAACAGACGAGCGTTCCGATGCGCGGAAAGAGTGGTTGCATAATTTTATCCCCGGGCCGAAAGGTTGACTATTATGATTCCAATTGTGGGCTTTTGGTTGGTTTTAATCAAGGCAATTCAGAGTTCAAGTTTTCGTCTTGAACTCTGAGCGTCTGACCTACGCCGGATCGATCTCTATACGGACGTTGAATGTGCCGGAATTATCATCCAGGTTGCCTTCGTTTACTCCAAGAAACAACGCGCCGTCGCGTGCGGCGGTAAATGTGCGTTCGGCCCCGATGTAGATGAACTCGTTATTATCGTCGCCGATAACCGCTATCAGCGCTCCGGTCGGAACACTTTTTAGCAGCTTTGTTTCGTCGGCGAGGTTGTACGAGCCGGAAGGCCCGGTCGAATTCCCGCGGCCCAGCGAGATCGTGCCGTCACCAACAATTCTTATTTTCTGGCCCTTTTTGACGACCCAACCGGAGTTCGTCCAGCCGTTTGAAGTGTTGTCGGCAAAGACTTTTACGGTAACCTCCACGGGTTTCGTCGACGAAGTTGTCGTGCTTGTTTTAACCGGCAATGTCTGCGCAGGTGTTTTGACCTGTGGACTTTTAGGCTCGGTTTTCAACGTCGTGTCGGTTGTTACAACACGCGGGATGTTTTTTGGCGGCGAAGATGTCTCGATGAACTCCGGATCTTTTCGAACCGATGAAGCCGGGCGTTCCGCAACTGCCATATTTGCCTGTTTCGCGGCTGGAGCGTCGAACTGTATGGATTCGACTTCCGAAGCGTCAAACGACATCTGCCGCGCACGCGTGCCTTCGCCCACCGCGACCGTGAACTTGCCGCCGCTAAAACCAACGATTCGGCCTTTGATAATGCTGCCGTCCTTGAGTCGAAGCGTGTCGGCAAAGACCGCGGCCGACAATGCGAAAATCAAACCAAGGGACAATAAATGACGCACCGTTTGAAATTTACGAAGCATGTTTCCTCCAAAGAATCGTGCGAATCTGATAATCGCAAATTTGCCGGAATACTGATGCTAAAAGGCTCTTTTAAAGTTGCAATATTTGTTAAAACAGGCTGAACGTTAAAATCATATACGATTTTTAAGATGTTGGGAATAAATATTGTGCTTGTCTAGTTAGTTTCCCAACTCTGTATTAATAAAGAGCGTTGACACAAAGAACACAAAGGTGTTTCACAAAGACCACGGAGGAAATAAGGTGTGGTTGACGTGTCTGCGTAAATCATTTCACGTATAGCTCGCGAAGGACTAGTGCAAGGATTCTAGTCGAAACCGTTCTCTATTTACGGCCGCTGCACTATTCAGCGGTTCCGAATTTCTTAATAGAAAAGGGGGTAAGATCATGAAAATAAAAAGCTTAATATTATTGTTTGCAATAATTGTGGTGACGGGCACGGGTGCTTTCGCGAGGGGCGACAAGCTCAGCAGCGGACAATGGGTATTGACGTATGCGAGCGGACGGGCCGTAACGAATTCGACGACGTATTTTGAGATCAATAACGATCAGACGGGATTTACGGGCAATACAAGCTGCAACCGAATGTTCGGCACGCTGGCGGTTGACGAGCGGCGGATCGCATTTACCAATGTAGGGACGACTAAAATGATGTGTAAGCTGCCTGCGGGCAGTGTTTCGGAAACGGCATTTTTGAAAGCGCTCGATAAAGCGGCAAAGTACGCGCAGATTGGCAATACACTGCATATCTACGACCGTTACGGGCGGACGATACTGCGTTTCAAGCGGCTTGTGAAACAGGCACCTGAAGATCCGGTTTCGAGCGTCATTCGTCTTAATGATCGAAAATGGGTGCTCGAATCGATAAAGAACCGCAAGACGCTGGTTGCAATCACGGGAGCGTTCATAAATTTTGATTCGCGAAAAGGAAGTGCGGGCGGCAATTCGGGCTGTAATGTATTTGGCGGAGAGTTCGCGGCTAAAGGATCGAAGATCAAGATCACCGACTTAATTTCGACAATGCGTGCCTGTATCGAAGACGGGAAGATGGATGTCGAACGCGAGTTCCTGAAAGGTCTTCGCGAAGCCGACAGATATGAAATAAAAGGCGGCCGGCTCTTTTTGTATGACCGAAAGAAATTGCTGCTGACTTTGCGGGGGGAGGCGAAAAATTGATCCATTTCTTGAGTTTGAGGCGGGCATGTCGTCCGCCTTTTTGCGCCGTGCTTTTTTGCTAGGCAATCGCTCGGAAAGTGCCTATCTTGGCCTCAGCTACGGCGGATAATGTAAAGTATAGTCCATGGAGAAAAGCGGCCTCATCACGCTTACGGAAAGGGGACTTTATTGCAAGCGGGGCGATTTTTACGTCGATCCGTGGAAGCCCGTCACGAAAGCGGTGCTGACGCACGCACACGCCGATCACACCTATCGCGGAAATCAGGAATACCTAGTACCGGCGGAAGGCGAACGGCTTTCGCGGATCAGGATTGGCGACGACGCGAATATTTCTTCGGAAAAATACGGCAAGACAATTTTGATCAACGGCGTAAAGGTTTCGTTTCACCCGGCGGGCCATGTGCTTGGGTCCGCTCAAGTGCGGATCGAATATAAGGGCGAGATATGGGTCGTGTCGGGCGATTACAAGCTGATGCCGGATGCGACTTGCGCCCCGTTTGAACCGGTGAAATGTCATCATTTTATAACCGAAGCCACGTTTGGGCTGCCGATATATCGATGGCAGCCGACCGAGTTTATTTTCGAAGAGATCAATTCCTGGTGGCGAAGGAACCAGGAAAAAGGAAAGGCGTCGGTCATTTTTGCATATTCGCTGGGCAAATCGCAGCGAGTTATGAACGGGATAGATCGTACGATCGGCCGTATCTACACGCATGGAGCGGTGGAGCGCCTGACGGAGGCTTATCGCGAACACGGTGTCGATCTGCCGGACACGCAGTATGTCGGCTCGGTTGAGAATAAAAAGGATTTTATTGGTTCGCTGATCGTCGCGCCGCCGTCGGCGGATGGTTCGACGTGGCTGAAGCGGTTTGGAAGCCACTCGACCGGTTTCGCTTCCGGCTGGATGATGGTTCGAGGAGCGAGGCGGCAGCGGGCGGTCGATCGCGGATTCGTGCTTTCGGACCACGCTGACTGGCCGGAATTGCTAACTGCAATTGCCGGCAGCGAAGCCGAAACAGTCTACGTGACGCACGGTAACACCGAAGTGGTCGTGCGTTGGTTGACTGAGAACGGCCAGCATGCGGTTCCTTTAAAAACGCAATTTGTGGGAGATGAAGTTGTCGATAGCGGGGACACAGAAGATTAAACGCAGAGACGCGGAGACGCGGAGAAAACATGAAAGAGGTGGGGTTTTTGAAGTAAATTTCACACTCGATTTAAAGTCATAAATCAGTTCTTTGCCTCTGCGTCTCCGCGTCTCTGCGTTGAAGAAACCCAAAATAAATGAAGCTTTTTACCGAATTATACGTCGAGCTTGATCAGACGAATAAGACCAACGAGAAGATTGACGCGTTGCGGTTTTATTTTGAGCGTGCGGGTAAAAACGATGCGGCGTGGGCATTCTATTTTCTTTCAGGCAGAAAGCCGAGGCAGATCGTGCCTTCGAAAAAGCTTCGCGAGTGGGCGATTGAACAGGCTGGGATTCCGGAATGGCTGTATCTCGAATCGCGAGATACGGTCGGCGACAGTTCGGAGACTATCGCTCTGCTTTTGCCAAACAACGCGACCGTCGATGAGACTCCACTGCACGTTTTGGTCGAAGAACGCCTGCTGCCTTTAAGGACTTCGGCGGAGGAGATTCAGAAAGCCGAGGTAATCACCGCTTGGTCGCGGATGAATTATTCGCAGCGTCTCGTTTATAACAAATTAATCTCGGGCAGCTTTCGCGTCGGCGTTTCGCAGCAGCTGGTCGTGCGGGCACTGTCACAAATTTCGGAGCTTCCGACAGACATTATTGCCCATCGTGCGATGGGCGATTGGGAGCCGACGGCCGAATTTTTCGCACAGCTTACAAATCCCGTCGTGGATGAAGACGAAGCGCCGATCGCACGGCCGTTTCCGTTTCATCTTGCTCATCAGATGGACTTTCCGCCGGACGATCTTGGCGGCATATCCGAATGGCAGGCCGAGTGGAAATGGGACGGCATTCGCGCACAGGTAATCAAGCGAAAGGACGAGGTTTTTGCCTGGTCTCGTGGTGAAGACCTGATAACCGAGCGGTTTCCTGAAATAGCCAAAGCCGCCGTTGAACTGCCCAATGGAACGGTGCTGGACGGCGAGATATTGCCGTGGCTGGAGGGAGCTGTGTTGCCCTTTACCGAGCTGCAGAAACGGATCGGACGCAAGAATCTGTCGGCGAAAATTCTGACGGAAGTTCCGGTTATCCTGCAATGTTACGACTTGCTTGAATTCGAAGGCGGCGATATTCGCACGCTCGATTTTCGCTCGCGGCGGAAGCTTTTGGAGAAGGTTATTGATGGTTTGAGCGAAGAGGCGAGGCAGGTTCTGCGGGTAACGGAATCGGTTGAGGCGATGAACTGGAACGATCTTGCCGTCATCCGCGAAAAGAGCCGTACACTTGGCGTAGAAGGGTTTATGCTGAAGCGGCGGGAATCGCCGTATCGCACCGGGCGGCATCGCGGCGATTGGTGGAAATGGAAGATCGATCCGCTGACGGTCGATGCCGTACTGATCTATGCGCAGAAGGGAAGCGGGAAGCGTTCGAATCTTTTTACCGATTATACTTTTGCTGTGTGGAAGGGCGACGAACTTGTGCCGTTTGCAAAAGCTTATTCGGGTCTAACCGATGCCGAAATCCGGAAGGTGGACCGTTATATCAGAGACAATACGATTGAGACCTTCGGGCCGGTGCGGAGTATTACGCCAAACCTTGTTTTCGAGATTGCGTTCGAGGCTCTTCAGAGATCGACGCGGCACAAATCAGGCGTTGCGGTTCGATTTCCGCGCATCCAGCGTTGGCGTGACGACAAAACAATCGAACAGGCCGATTCGCTCGAAACGATCTATGCAATGCTCGATGCTTTTCAGAATCCGTCGAGGTAGCTTTTTTTCCTCCGGTTCCGTCCTTTTCCTCTAATTCGGGTGTCCGTTTTTACTGATCTAAATGCAGAACACGGAATGAGAGGAACAGGAATGAACAAGATGAAAGAAGAGCCTGATCGCCGTGAAACCTAAAATCAAAACATGCCTGCACTTTTAGGAAAAAACCGAAAACGACAGTTTCATTTTTCGATAAAAGGTCAACCGGTATATCCGCACTTGAAGCTGACCGCCGAGGCTTTTCCGAGACTGCTTTCGACCCGGAAGATCGTTAGTGACGGAGCGGAATACTTCGGGCCGTTTTTGAACCGGTCGACTGCCCGCATTCTGATCGATTTTCTCAACCAGGCCTTTCGTCTTCGCAGTTGTTACATTGATATTGACGGAAATTTCGAAGTCCCGTGTACGCAATATTATTCTAAACGGTGCGTCGCTCCGTGCGTGGGAAGCCTGTGCAACGCGGAAAATTATAAGGAAATGGTTGGTCTCGCACGGCTTTTTCTGCGCAACCATAGAGACTGGTTTGAATCAGAGATGCGGCAGTTGATCGAGGCTGCGGCAAGGGAGCTCGATTTTGAGAAGGCCGCATTTTTTCGCGATATGCTGCAGAAGGCAAGCGATTTTTGGCGGGATAAGCGGCGGCAGGTTTGGATAGACGACACCGTCGATACGCTCGTCCTTGAGGAAGACGGATCGAATGTGACCGTCTATCTCGTGACCACGCGCGGACGCCGGATGCTCGGCTCGCGGGTGTTTGTTTTCCCGGCGTTTCCTGGCGTGGAAGCGGAACAGGCTTTGGCCGATGTGATCGAGCAATTCTATCGGACCCATGTGCCAAGGGAAATTCGAGTGTCGCGTAATTTCTTCGGGAGAAAGGAACTGTCGCGTGATCTTTCACGGAGTTTCGGCCGGGTGGTGAAGATAATAGTCGTCGGCGAAAACACTGTTCCGATAACGGCCGTAAAGGCTTTAATTCGAACAAAGCATGGCGCTAATCTGGACAACCTGAAACCGGTCAAAAGCCTGCCGGAGATACAACATGATGTTAAAAAGATATTCGGATTGGCAAAATTGCCGAAACGAATTGAGGCTTTCGACGCGGCACATATTTCGGGCACGTCGCCCTCGGCCGCGATGTCGGTTTGGGAGAACGGGAAATTCTTGAACGCGGATTACAAGTCCGGGCTTTCAGATCAAAAAAGCGAGCTCGACACGCTGCGGGAATTTGTCGCGAGGCGATTTGAGGATAGCTCTACGCTCCCGGATCTAGTCGTGATCGACGGCGGAACATCGCATCTGAATGCCGCCCTTGACGCCGTAAGCGCCATCCCAAATCGTAAATTCGCGATGATCGGGGCGGTAAAGCCGCGTGGCAAACACACGGAGATCTCCCATTTTATTAAAGAAAATGGAACGCGGATCGAGTTCGACGCGGATAGTGAGCCGATGCGAATTTTGCAAGTCCTTCGCGATGATGCCCATGAGCTGGCGAACGCCACCCATCGGCAGAGCCGTGATATGGGCTATTATTACGAACTTGCTAGTATTCTGCCTTCGCTGAATGAACGCGATCGACAGATTATGCTTGTCAGGTTTGGGTCGATCAAGCGGATCGTTGAGTTGAATGAAAAAGAAATCCGCGACACGGTTGGGGATGAAAAATCGCCGAAAGTCTTGCATGATCTGCAGAATTACAGGCTCGGGAAATCTTTAAAGATTGCGCCGCTTATAGTACCAATCCGTTATGACGATCCGAACGGAGATGCCGGCGATCTGCGGCCGATCAAAGCTTACTAACAACCAGAACACTCCAGGCGATCTTAAAATTACGGGAATTTCCGGCGATTAAAACTTTTTTTTGTTCGGTATTCCAGAATACTTACTTGCGTAAGGTTTAAGGCTAAAGTCTTGAAACCGAATAAATATAGGGATTGCCAAGTGAGTTCAACGTGCTTGGAACGGCGTGTTTTGGGACGGAAATGCGGATACGCGGCCAGAGGAAAACCGGACTATGCGAGTTTTACTTTTTTCAATCTATTATCTAAAGCTGCGAGTTGGAGCATATCTAGGGCTGCATCCCACTCATGGCCCGTTAAACCTGAAATGGCGATGGGAAACATGGCACCGGCTGCGCAGGGCGGAACGCAAGTATTCCACTACCGGCACGGTCGCGCATCTGAGAAGCGATGTTATCAGGATCTGGAAAATGATCATGAACTAAAGCTAAAGGTGAAAATGTTTGCTGACGGCGGCCACAGTTGGATAAATGCGTCATGGGGTTTTGTCGAGCGAAACCAATTTCAACGCCCGCCGAATTTCGTCGTTTTGCATAAACCAATACCAGATTTTGCCGCTTCGCAGGTTTTCGGCACTTACGAGAGATATGCCCAGGTCTATGCCGATAACGTCGCTGTCGACCCAGCCGTTGTGCGGATTAAAAGCATCGGCAAAGCTGTATTGCCCGTAAATCTTGTCGCCATATTTGTCCTTTATTTCCTTTAATACAGGCAGCGTAATGTCGGGGGTGAACATTAAGGAACCAGCGGCGGCACAGGGCACGACTGTCCCGTCGGTTTGGTCGTCACGCGGAGGAGCTCCCCAGGCTACGTAGCCCCGCTGGCTGTCCGACGCGGTCATTCCCCACATTGTCGTTGAATATTTGGGAAACTCTTTGCTCAAAACTTCGGCGAAGAATTTTTGCTGAGCACGCGTTGCGTTTACCGAGTTTTCGAAATAATCGACGTACGGCGGACGCTTTTCGCGGCGGTTGCGAAAGTCGACCCATGCGTGTGAAAACTGATGAATGAACAATGGCGAAACCGCCGCGAGGTATCGGAAACCGCCATATTCACGCCAATCTTTTTTCAGAGCATTCCAAGACCGGGCAGGAATCGGATGCGTCGGTGAGCCGATTGCCAGAAGGTAAAGCATCATCTGCTCGCTGTAATCGTTCCAACGGTTTGATATCCAACCCGATTCGGGCCGCCAGCCGTGCGACAGCAGATAAGGGTCCCCATTCAACATCCACTTAAAATCAACCCGCCGATATATGTGATCGGCGAGACGAACAATTTCCTTGTCGTCGTTAAAGCAGTTCCGCACAGTCAAAACACCGCCCAGAAGTAAGGCGGTGTCGATTGAGGATATTTCGCTATTCCACCGGCGAACGCCGGATTCATAATCCATCCAATGATAGAACCAGCCATTCTTATTGAATGCCCGATTGGCAAAGAAATCGAGAGCATTTTTTGTTCTTTCCCGCACCTTTTCCTTGGGCTGCCACCCTCGCTCAGCCGCTACGCAGTAGCCGCTTAATGCAAACCCGGAGGCGGCTGTGCTGGCGATGTTGTAGGCATTGTGGTCTTTAGGTTTCGGCTTTCCCTCGGTCGAGGTGCGGTCAAGCGTAAGGCCGTTTACCGGGTTGGTGTGATCCCAAAAATACTGAAAACTGCGCCGCTGCATATCTTCGAGAAAGGCATCGTCCTGAGGCGAAACCAGTGCGGTTGGGATTGCGGCAGCGGGTGCCGGTTCGATCGGGCCGATGTTTTGATCAGCCGGAATGGCAGGTTTTGCGGGCGAATATGCCGTTACTACTTCAAACGTGCTTTGCAGACCATTGTCGCTGCTCGTTCCGACAAAAACCTGGAACTCGCCCACTTCGAGCACCGGTTTAAGGTCGCGTCCGTAAAACTCGAGGTGCTCGCGCGAAAGCAGAAATTCAACCGTCCGTTTTTCACCGGCTTTTAGCGTTATACGCTTGAAACCACGCAGTTCCTTAACGGGACGCGTGACGCTGGCGGCAACATCGTTAATGTAAAGCTGGACAACTTCGTCACCCGCGACTTTGCCGGTATTGGTGATATCGACGCTGACTTTAACACGTTCGGATGGCTTGATCTGCAGTTTGTCTAGCTTAAGGTTTTCGAGCGAAAATTTTGTGTAGCTGAGGCCGTAACCGAAAGGATAGAGTGGCGTATTAGGGACATCGGTATACTTGGAAGTATATTTTTCGCTCGCCTTGAAGGGCCGGCCGGTGTTCTTGTGATTATAGTAGATCGGGATCTGGCCGACGGAGCGTGGAAATGTAATCGGAAGCTTGCCGCCCGGGTTTGCGTCGCCGAAAAGTGTATCGACGATGGCATTTCCGGCCTCGGTCCCGGCAAACCAGGTTTCGAGAATTGCGGGTGAATTGTCTGCGAGCCAACTTATAGTCAGCGGGCGTCCGTTCATCAAAACTATAGTGTATGGCTTGCCGGTTGCGTGGATGGCCTTGACCAGATCCAACTGCCTGCCCGGCAGATCGATGCTGCTGCGGGATGCGGCCTCGCCGCTCATATCAGCCGATTCGCCGACTACGAGTATGGTGAAATCGGAGTCTTTCGCGGCATCGACGGCCTTTGCGAATCCGGTGTCCGTTTCGCATTTAACATCGCATCCGATCTCGTACCGAACACGCGTCTGCGGGTATTTTTGTTTCAAGGCTTGCAGCACCGTGACCGGATCGGTCGGCTGGCCGTCACCCGACCAACTGCCGTTCATGTCGGCCTGGCTGTCGGCAAGAGCCCCAATAACGGCAATTTCCTTGGTGTTTTTCCTGATCGGCAGAGTCTGGTTGTCGTTCTTAAGCAGGACAAATGACTTTTCGGCGGCGAGCTTTGCCGTGTCGCGATTGGCCTTTTTGAATACCTCGGCTTTTTCTCGGCCTTCATCCGCGAAAGGTTTATCGAATAGTCCGAGGCGGAATTTGACGCGGAGGACATTTCGCACTGCATTGTCGCTCACCGCCATCGAAACTTTTTTCTGTTTGATGAGATCTTCGCCGTGTTTTACGTAG
>JANNGV010000719.1:0-5505 GCA_031404055.1 Chloracidobacterium sp. | reverse complement strand
CCGAACGGCACCGTAGCACCCGGATATGTGTGGCCCATTTTTTGGGTGCCGATCAGCGGATTGACGTAACGGATCGGATTAATATTCTGCTGGCCGCTGATCAAAAGGTGCGAGAAAAACAGTACGAGAACGGCGTATATTTTTTTCATTTACGATCTTCCAAAAAAATAGTTAATAGAGCAGTTCGGTTGAAACAAGAATACTGTATTACAAGTGTGAGAGCACGGAAACAGCAAACAGCAGTTGAGCCAGGTAGTAAAGCGGTAAACCCCAGACTTTGTTGGCAATGGTTCGCTCGACAAATCGATTGCGTGCAACCGACACGTCCGAGGCCGTGAAGGTTATCGCCGCGATTGCCAAAAGCGGCGACATTGAGACCACGCTTGCGGCGATCGCCAGCGATGCCATCACCGAGATCGCCGCCAGATATACCGGCACCGCGACCCTGTAGAATGGCGCAAGATACTTCCATAGCCAGCGAAGAAATGCCAATGCGGCGGCGCATAAAATCGCCAGGGAAATGGCCAGCCACATATTGTCGAGAGGCTGGGAAGCTATGGCGACGCCGAACGCGACATGGGCAAAGAAAAAGGCGGCGATTCCGCCCAGTAGAAACTTGCTTTGCAGGGATAGAAGCAAAGCGTCGCCAATCCAGCTAAAAATGAGTGCGAGCAGAATCAGGCGGCCGTAAGCCGAACCGGCTGCACCGTTGGCGATGGCAATAATCACAAATGCCGAGCTTGCGCTCATTTTGGCAAGCCACCTGATCGTTCGCCAATTACTCCACTCAGCGACGATGTAGAGGGCTGCATTTGCCAGACAGATCGTTGCAAGGACAATTGTCGTGAAGGTGTAAATCATTCGTTCAAGAGTTTGTCGTCAGGATCCCGATTCGACCCGCAAGCCGCCATGTTATTATACGTTTATCCTGGTTCGACACTCCAAACAAAGGCTCATTTACGCGATTGCAGGGCCGACGGCCTCGGGTAAAACCGCGCTTGGCGTTGAGCTTGCTCTCGCCATTGGCGGCGAGATCATCAATTGCGATTCGGTACAGATCTACAAGGAAATTCAAATCGCAACCGCAAAGCCGACCGAAGAAGAGAAACGCGGCGTGCCGCATCATCTTATCGACTATATCGATCCGAACATCAACTACACCGCGGCCGACTGGGCGAGGGATGCATCGCAAAGGATAGCCGAGATCGAATCGCGCGGCAAGACGCCGATACTTGTCGGCGGAACGGGATTTTATCTTAGAACTTTAAGACGTCCGCTATTTGAGAGCCCGCGGACGGACGATGTTTTGCGGCAAAGGCTTCGAGCTATTAGGGAGAAACGTGGGCCGGAGCATTTGCACCGGATTTTGCAACGAATTGATCAGCAATCGGCAGAGCGTTTTTCCTCGCGCGATTATGTTCGCGTGAACCGGGCGCTTGAGGTATTTTTTCAGACCGGGCAGCGGCTCTCCGAACGGCAGGGCGATCGTTTGCCGCCGCCCGAATTTGCCGCACGAATCGTCCTGTTTGTATTGAACCCACCTCGGCACGAGCTTTACGAAAAAATAAACCGCCGCGCTGAAATGCATTTCCAAGACGGTTTGGTTGAGGAGGTTCGCGGCTTGCGCGAGCGGGGAATAAGGGACGCGACAAATGCTCTCGGCTCACATGGTTACAGGCGTGTCTGCGAATATCTTCGCGGCGAGCGAACGCTGGAAACCGCCGTCGAGCAAACGAAACAGGACGTGCGAAACTATGCGAAACGACAGTTGACCTGGTTCCGCGGCGAGCCGGACACCCTTTGGTTAAACGGGTTTGGCACTGATCCGGCGGTGATCAAAGAGGTACTGCAATATTCGCTGAAAATGGGGTGAAAATGTGTAAAAGGTTTGACGCTAACGTTTATGGATGTACTGTTTTCGTTCGTTTTAGAAGAAAATACTTGTTTGAACGGCTAAATCTGCTATAATCACCAATCGTAATCACATAAATATAGAAGAACAAACGAGAAATGTTATGGAAAAACAGGCTGCCCAAAACATTCAGGATGCCTTTTTAAATTCGACACGGCGAGAAAAGGTGAATGTTGTCGTCCACCTTTTACCAGGTTCTACACTTTCGGGCAGGATAAAGAGTTTTGATAAATTCTCGGTGATGCTCGACGTGGGCGGGCAGGATGTTTTGATATTTAAACACTCGATCTCCACAATTTCTCAAGAACGAAGGCCCGAGTCGAACTAGAAATCTTGCGCGGAAAATTTATCACTTTTGAAGGGATTGACGGCAGCGGCAAATCTACGCAATTGCGCATGCTGTCAGGCGAACTGCGCCAGCGGGGTCTAAACGTCATCACAACCTGCGAGCCGGGCGGAACGCCGCTTGGGCGCCGCCTGCGCGAGGCGTTTTTGGAAACCGAAGAAACGGTTGCGCCGATGGCGGAGCTGCTTTTATTTGCGGCCGATCGTGCCCAGCACGTCGAGTTTTTGATAAAACCGGCACTTAAAGAAGGCCGCGTCGTTATCTCGGACCGCTACGCGGACGCGACTTTTGCTTACCAGGGAGCCGGCCGTGGATTTCCCGAAGCTACGGTCAATCAAATAATCGAGCTTGCAACCGGCGGACTGAAACCTGATCTGACGCTCTTTTTCGATATTTCGGTTGAAAACGCGCTGAAGCGCATGCGGTCGCGGAGTGAAACCGGCGAGCGAATAAATAGAATGGACGCCGAAACCGCCGATTTTTATTCGAATGTTCGCACGGCGTATCTCGCGATTGCCGCACGGGAGCCGAATCGAGTTTCAGTTATCGACGCCAACAGTTCAGTTGAAGAGATACAAGCGAGAGTGATCGAGATCGCAACTCTCTTTTTAGAAAACGGTGAAGCCGACAAGCACTGAGTATCAACCGCCGACTGTTCGACAAACTTCCCTATGTTCGCGAAAATTATCGGAAACCAGAGCGTCAAGGACGTTTTGCGCCGCCATCTTGCGGCCGGGCGCGTGCCGAACGCACTGCTTTTTGCCGGAACCGACGGCGTCGGTAAACGTCGTTTTGCTCTTGAGCTCGCAAAAGCATTTCTTTGCCGTAGTAACACGGATAACGAGGCCTGCGGTGAATGTCCGGCGTGCATTCGCGCGGAACAATTCGAGTTTCCAAAATCCGACGACAAGGACGCGCATAAGAAGGTAATTTTCAGCAATCACGCCGATGTCGGTACGGTCATTCCATATAACCGCAACATTCTGGTCGACGCCATTCGCGATCTTGAGCGGGAAGCCTATTTTCGTCCGTACGAAGCAGAGGCACGTTTTTTTCTAATCGACGACGCGGACAAAATGAACGACGCCGCTTCGAACGCTCTGTTGAAAACGCTTGAAGAGCCAGCCTCGACCTCACACATTATCCTCATTTCGTCACGCCCGGATACATTGCTTCCGACGATACGTTCGCGATGCCAGACGATCCGGTTCGCACCGGTCGAGACCGAAAAGATCGAGCAGTTTTTGATCGGCGAGAGAAAACTCCCTCCAGCAGACGCGAAGCTCAATGCGCGGCTTGCCTTTGGAAGCGTAGGGCGTGCTTTGTCAATCGACCTTGAAAAACTTCGGCCGCAGCGGGAAGTACTGTTGGGCGTTTTGCATGATGCAATCGAAAATCATGACCGTATATCGCTTTTGCAGACGGCCGAAAAACTGAACGACGCCAAAAATAAGGATAATTTCGAGGCAAATCTCGACATACTGCTCACCCTCATCCGAGATGTATGGACGCTTGCCCTCGGCGGCGGCGACGAAAATGTTGTCAACATCGATCTCGGTCCGCAGTTGAGAAGTCTGTCTGATACTGCCGAAACTCGGCGGCTTTCCAGTTGGATGGACGAGATCGAGCTTCTCCGCGAAAATTTGATCGTAAACGTAAACCGAAAAGTAGCGACCGACGCTTTGTTTGTGGGTATGACTGCTTGACACGCCCTGCTATAATTGCCGAATGCGAAAGTTCTTATTTCTTTTACTACTTCCGGCTTTTGCTTTCTGTGCCGATGGCTTTGCCCAAATTCCGGAGAATGAACCCGAGGCTGCTGTTCCGGACATCAATGGAAGGGCGGTTACGCTGGTAAAACCTGCCTTTCCGGAAACTGCTGTTGCGGCCGATGCCGACGGGTTGGCGGTCGTACTTCGCGTCGTAGTTAATGAGATAGGAAATGTGATTTCGGCCACGTGCTTGCTACCGTGCCATTCCATGCTAAAGGACGCGGCCGAACTTGCCGCAATGCAGTCGAAATTTACGCCACTTACAATAGACGGGAGGGCGGTCAAATATCAGGGCTCGCTTCATTACACTTTCGTAGTAAATCGAGTGGATTGGTTTCGGTTCGGTACGTCTATCGAATCAACCCGCCAATTCGACAATATTTCGCTTGGGCCGGTTGCACAAATCCTTTCCGCCGAATTTTCAAAAGAAAAAGCCAGATTGCTGACACTCGACGCCTATGGCGGAGCTGACTACGAGACGCGCCAAAAAGTGATAGCCGAGGCCGTTGCCTCCTTCAAATCAAAACTTAAGGGTATTGACCTTTGGCGGTTCGATCTTGGCATGGCGCTTCGCCGAGTGACATTCTGGCCACAGGCTGGCGGGCCGATTGAACGCGCCGAATTGCAAAAGGCGATCGACAACCTGGCGACCGTTGCCGCCTCGTCCCCGGAAGGTGTTTCAGAGCAGCTGATTAAGGAACTAATCGCTATTTCAAAATATCGCGTGCCAACCGATATTTCCGAACGCGATCTTAGGCAGGCGATCTCTAATATGTCCAGGAACATAGCACCCCATCTGAAATGAACACCTCGGTGAAGTCTGGTATCATTGAGTAGTAAAAGTAGTAGGAGATCATGAAATGAAACTTCGGGGAATGTTTCTAGTTGACGTTCTTTTGCTTACCGGCATGGTTTTTGGTCAAACCGAGCCGGCCAAACCGAAAACCATCTCCGGCGGAGTGTTGAACGGAAAGGCCGTTAGCCTTCCGAAACCGGCCTATCCTCTGGCTGCTTTGGCGGTTAAAGCGGGCGGAGCAATCAGCGTTCAGGTATTGATCGATGAGGAAGGTAATGTAGTCTCTGCCAACGCCGTCTCTGGCCACCCTCTACTGCGTGCAGCAGCTGTGGAAGCTGCCCTCGCAGCTAAGTTTTCTCCAGCATTACTAGAGGGCAACCCTGTAAAAATCTCTGGCGTTCTCACATATAATTTTTCGACCGTTGAAGGAACGAAGCCCAATTGGTTCATTATCGCAAATCTTTTGGCCTCACTCGAAAATGCGCCTTCACTCGTACATTACGAAAGGTCATTGGCTCGCTATACACTTCCGACGGATTGGAACGGGGAGTTGCAATTGATCCGTCGGTTGAGTGAACTAAGCCGAATGGAAAATGATTCTCTTAACTTGGAAAAGTCATCTGAGACGGTGATTAGCGATAAAACTATTGTCGATAAATCAGGTTCGTTCAGGTCGACA
>JANNGV010000718.1:0-7379 GCA_031404055.1 Chloracidobacterium sp. | reverse complement strand
CCGAGGCCGTCCAGCGTGTGGCCGAAATGAGCGGCGTGCCGCTGCCCGAACCGATCGACGACCGGCAGTACGAACAGAATAAAAAACGGAAAGAGGAAAAGAAACAGCTATCGGATCATGTGATCGAGTTGAACAAAATCGCTCTTGATTTCTGGGAAGCCGAACTGCAAGCCAATAACCCAAAAGCAAAAGTGGCCCGCGAATATCTCGAAACCCGCGGCATCTCGGACGAAATCCAAAAGCAATTCCTTATCGGCTTTTCCCCGGATTCGTGGGACACGCTGCTCAACCATCTAAAGGAAAAAGGAGCGGATGAAAAGCTGATCGAACAAAGCGGTCTTGTTTCGATAAACGAGGAAAAAGACCGCGTTTTCGATCGTTTCCGCGGCCGAATAATGTTCCCGGTGCTGGACGTGAACGGCAACCCGATTGCTTTCGGTGCCCGAGCGATGGGCGACGACCAGCCGAAATACCTCAATTCACCTGAAACGCCCGCATACATCAAAGGCCAGCATCTGTACGGCCTTTTCCAGAGCCGCGAAGAGATCCGCCGAACCAAATTCGTCATCCTGGTTGAAGGATATCTCGATCTGATTGCCCTGTATCAATTCGGAATCAAGAACGTCGCCGCAAGCCTCGGCACCGCGTTCACGCCCGAACAATCCAAGCTTCTCAGCCGTTTCGCGAAAAAGGTTGTGATAAATTACGACGGCGACGATGCCGGCATAAAAGCGGCGCGAAAAGCGGTCGATTCGCTGCTTGCGGACGATTTCGACATCAAGGTCCTTGTGTTGCCCGAAGGCCAGGATCCCGACGATTTCCTGCGGCAGAACGGCACAGATGCGTACAACGATCTTCGAGGAAAGTCCCAGAATTTTCTCGATTTTGTACTCGATTCGGCGATCAAAGACCGGCGGTTGAATATCGCAAAGCAAAAGGCTGACGCGATTGAAGACGTAATTCCCGTACTTTCCGTGCTGCGAAATCCTATCCAAAAACGCGAGAGCTTCGATCAGGCGATGGATTTTTTTCGTGTCGAGAATGCGGCATTGCGTCGCGACCTCTGGAAAACGGTTAAACAATCCGGCCACGTAACGGCGGATTCGATAAAGCAGCAAGTCAAACGGGCAACCAAGATAAAACTTACGGTTGCCGAGCAGCAACTGCTCGAACTGCTCGTCAATGATCCCGAACTTCGCGAACGAATTCTGCCTCAGCTTGAAGAGACTGATTACGAAGGCCTTGCCACCGCAGAGATATTCCGTGCGTTTCTCGAACTCGATAAAACCAAATCCAACACGACGCTCGAAAATTTCATCCCTCTGATCGAAGACGACGAAACCGCCGCCGACTTTATTCCGCTTCTGTTAATGAGCGAGGCTCGCCGCGAACCCGGCGAAGTAATAGATACCGTGCTGCACGAAGCCGAAAAGTGCGTCGCGACCCTTCGATTGATGGCAATCTCAACCCGAATCACTGGCATTTCACAGGAAGCTCTGCTTGCCGAACAGTCGGGCCAGCCGGAACTACACAGCCGCCTGACGTTCGAACA
The DNA here is from genome assembly GCA_031404055.1 of Chloracidobacterium sp. GTDB lineage: Bacteria > Acidobacteriota > Blastocatellia > Pyrinomonadales > Pyrinomonadaceae > OLB17. The sequence goes on along the minus strand of JANNGV010000718.1, from coordinate 5,827 downwards.
ACTCGAACTCGAAAAAATAAAACGCAGCCTCCTTAATAGAATCTCCGAAAGCTGATATAATGTTGTTTTTTAAACCGCCGGGCCAATATGATCATAAAATCATTGGCTTGTGCGGTCATTAACTATTTTTATTGACAACGATTTATAGAGCGCTTTAATCAAACCCCTTTACATTCTATGGCTGACTACGACGAAAAAGAAGACCTAATGGACCGCCTGGTCGCATTGGGCAAACGGAAGAAATTTATTAGCCTCGATGAACTTCATCGGGAGATACCTGAAAATATGATGTCGCCCGACGACATCGAAGATGTGCTAGACCGCCTCGAGGGTGCGAATATCTCCGTCGCCGAAACGGACGCCCAGCTGCTCGAAAAGGCTTCGCAGCTCGCACTTGACGAAGATCCTGCGGCCGAGGAAGAAGAGGAAGACGACATCGATCTCGATCTTTCGGCCGGTGCACTGGATAAATCGAATGACCCGGTGCGGCTCTATCTTCGCGAAATGGGCATCGTTCCGCTTCTCACGCGTGAGGGCGAGGTGACGATCGCAAAACGCATAGAGCGCGGCCAGATAAAGACCCGCAAGTCGATTTCACGTTCGCCGATATCCGTCGAACGGCTGATAAAGATCGGCGACGATCTTGGGAGCGGCAAGGCGAGTATTCGCGAAACCGTGGCTTTTTCGGAACAGGCGGAGATCTCGCTTGAGGAAGACAAAGCCGAAGAATATCTTCGCTGGACGCTGGAAGGCATCGGAAATATCCGGCAGAACTACGAAGCGGCTTTGAAGGTATGGATAGCTCTTCGTGCCGAACAGAAGGCGTCGCAGAAGCTGGCAAAGGGCAAAAAGTCCAAAAAGCTTTTGAGGTTGACCCGGCAAACGGCCCGCCAACGCCTCGAGATCGCACAGGAGATAAAGAATCTAAACCTGACCGAGCATTCGATGCAGGTTATGATCGCCTCGATCCGCAAGGTCGTCGAGGAAATTCAAAAGGCAGAGCGAGCAGTCCGAAAGGCAGAAGAGCGGCTCGCTAAAAAACCAGGAGCGCCGGAAAAGAAAGAACTTAACGCGAAGATAGCCGAGTCGAAACAGTCGCTTGTCGAGATCGAAGAAAAGTTCCATCTTCCGCCAGTCGAGATCAAGCGCTCTTTTCAGACAATAAGCGTCGGCGAATATGAGACGAACAAGGCGAAACGTGAGCTGGTCGAGGCCAACTTGCGTCTCGTCGTTTCAATCGCAAAAAAATATACAAACCGCGGCCTGCAATTCCTTGATTTGATCCAGGAAGGCAACATCGGCTTGATGAAGGCCGTCGATAAATTCGAATGGCGGCGTGGTTACAAATTCTCGACCTACGCGACATGGTGGATCAGACAGGCCATCACGCGTGCCATCGCCGATCAGGCCCGCACAATCCGAATTCCGGTGCACATGATCGAGACGATCAACAAGCTCATCCGCACTTCGCGTCTGCTTGTGCAGGAGCTCGGACGCGAACCGACGAGCGAAGAGATCGCCAAGCGAATGGATATTCCGGTCTCTAAAGTTCGAAAGGTGCTGAAGATTGCGCAGGAACCGATCTCGCTGGAAACACCAATCGGCGAAGAGGAAGATTCCCATCTCGGTGATTTTATCGAGGATAAATCGATACTCAATCCGGCGGAATCGGTTACTTTTTCCAATTTGCGTGAGATCACGGACGAAGTTCTGGCAACGCTTACACCGCGTGAAGAAAAAGTGATCAAAATGCGTTTCGGGCTGGGAAACACCGGCTCCGAGCATACGCTTGAAGAAGTGGGGCAACATTTCGCCGTCACGCGTGAACGTATCCGTCAGATCGAAGCAAAAGCGTTGAGAAAACTGCGGCACCCATCGCGTTCGCGTCGCTTAAAAGCGTTTTTGGAAGGAAAGCAGTAGGATTCAGTTCAGAGTTCAAGCTTTAGGTTGTTCGCTTACACTTAAGAGCAGTCTACAGCTTGAACTCTAAGATTTCGGATTTGCGGTCTTCGGTTGCATTTTGCCGCCGGCGACCGCAAACTCTTTTAAAATACATGCCGATTTTGACGCAAATATTCTGGCTGGTTATTCTTTCCTTGATAGTGTCCTCGATTTCGTGGACGGTCACTCAGGAAGAGATTTTCAGTGAATGGCGTGATGCATTCGAGAAAAAGAGCGAAACCGCGTCAAATATTTTAATCCGCAAGTTTTTCTACGTTTTCACCTGTGAATATTGCTTTAGCCACTGGGTTACGATTTTCGTTCTCATACTCACGGGCTTCAGGGTTTTGATCGACGATTGGCGGGGCAACATACTCGCGTTTTTCCTGCTTCCGTGGCTGGCAAACCAATGGATGAGCATTTACCGGCGGCTTCGGGTCGGCATCAAGCACGAAAATCTCAGAGCCAAAGTCGTTGAAGAAAAGATCAACGCAGACTGATTAACTTTTCTTTCCGTGTCGACTTTTTTGAACACAAAATGGGTACATCGCCTGTTCTAGCAAGTTATCGAAGCAGTATTCGTGCCTCGATCACGGCTTCGTCAAGGCTCGTGATTTTACCATCCAGCTGCATTTCGTAAACAGCATCGAGAATTTTCTTGAACACAGGTGACGGCGGCAGTCCCATTTCGATAAGGTGCCGGCCCATTAGCAGGGGGTCCGGCGCCTTCCGCTCGATCTGCAGCTTGCGGACTTTTTCGATAAACCATTCCTGGGCTTCGGACCCGAACCGTTTCTCCTTCGGAAGCCAGTCCGGATTTCGCCCCAACGAGTCAGCCTTCGCAACCCGATACAAAAGGTCCGGCTCAACCTTGTGTGCCAGACGCCGAAAAGCTCCGTCACCGACCGGTGATTTCGCCTTGTAATATTCACCCGGCTTCAGGTGATAACGGACGAGTTGAACGATCTGATTTCGCACGTCAAAGCCGTTGAGCGTAAAAAGCCCGAGCGTATCGAGAAACGTCAGCGTCGGTTCAACACCTGCTTCGTCGTGACCGCGCGAACGTGTTCGGCCATCCACAAATTCTGTCGTCGGGGGCTTGCCGAAATCGTGAGCCAACGCACCGATCATCACTGCCACCTGCCGCTCATAAGGCAGATCGTCGATAAGTTTCCGGGCCTCGTCAACAACCATCAGCGTGTGAACATCGACATCGCCTTCGGGATGCCATTCGGCTTCTTGCGGAACTCCGACCAGAGATTGCAGTTCCGGAAAAATCTGATTGACGACGCCAAAATCGTATAGCCATTTTAGCCCAATCGACGGTTTCTGTGCTTTCAGCAGCAGCTTTTCAAGCTCGCCCCAAATACGTTCCTTCGGCAAATCGGTGACATCGATAGCCTTGCAGAGCTCGACCGTTTCAGCCGCGATATCGAATTCAAATCTCGCCGCAAACTGTGCCGCACGCAGTACCCGCAGGGAATCTTCGGCAAACGTATCCGACGACACATGCCGCAAAACCTTTTTTTCGATATCAGCACGCCCGTTAAAAGGATCGATGATCTCGCCGGTCAGAGCATCTTTTAGAATCGCATTAACCGTAAAATCACGCCGCGAACACGCTTCCTCAAACGACATATCCGGGTCGCCTTCAACTACAAATCCGCGATGCCCTTGTCCCACTTTTCGCTCACGCCGCGGAAGCGACACATCAAGGTCATTCCCCAGCTTATAAACCGTAAACGCCTCGCCGACGACGTTTACTTGTCCTATCGAATCAAGAATCTCGCGAAGCTTTTCCGGTGCGATGCCGTAAACTTCGACGTCCCAATCCTTCGGCTCGACGCCCATCAACTCATCGCGCACGCAGCCACCGACAAGCATCGCCCGCCCCGAGATGGAGCGAGCTTTTTCGGATAATTCGACGACGTTTTTAGGCAGACTCTTCATAAGCCAGAAGGCTCAATTTTGCCTTAGTTGCTCGGATGAAATCAAAAGGACTATCTATTTAGGTTACCGTCTCAAATGGTGAGGCACGCTTGTAACTACTATATTCGGAGAAAACAATAATCTGCCTTTTATAAGGAGCGTCGTCTGATTATGAAGAAGCTGCTGCCACCAGACACGCGGAACGAACTCGGGCAAAACGACGGTTGTTATCGAGTTTTTGTGCCGTTCAGTCTCGTCGTTGATAAATTTTAGAAGGGGAGTGGTAACAGAACGATATGGCGATTCGATTATGTGGAGCGGAAGACCTTCGCCCCAAATTTCCCATTCCCGTCTAATTTCGTCGGTATTCTGAGGATTTATTTCAACATAAACTGCTGTCACGCGCCCGTGACCGTTCATGCTTTTTGCATATTTTAAGGCTGGGAGTACGCCGCGATGGATCCCTGAAACCGGAACGATTATGTAATTATCCCTAGGTGTTGACGGACCCGTTGGTTTTGCCGCCTTATCCAGCGTCAATTGTGCCGCAACCATTCTATAATGCCCGTTAATTGCGCGAAACATAAAAACGATAAGTGGAATCAGAACGATGACCGCCCACGCACCGTGAGTAAATTTCGTCGTTCCAATTACGATCAAGACTGCGAATGTAACCATTGCACCCAGACTATTAATAATAATCGAGAAAACCCAGTTGCCTCCCTCGTCGCGTTCGATTGCTTCAAGGCGTTCCATTTTGTGGCTCGCAGCGGTCGGGTCTTCGGTGCGATGCAATTGTTCGGCTTCTTCCTCCTTGATGATGCGCTCTCTCGCTTCTTCCACCTTTCTAGCGCGCAGCCAATGAATAATCATTCCCGACTGTGAAAGCGTAAAGGAGAGAAAAACGCCAAGAGCATAGAGCGGCAGCATTGCCTGCTCCTGTCCGCCGAAAATGACGATCAGCACGATTGAAAGGATAGCCAGGATGACGATCCCGTTTGAATAAACGAGCTTATCTCCGCGATTGGCAAACTGGCGCGGCAGGTATCTGTCTGCCGCCAACAAACTTGCCAGCCGCGGGAAATCCGCATATGCTGTGTTCGCCGCCAGAATTAAGATTGCCGCCGTCGCCGCCTGAACAAAATAATAAAAAATGCCCGTTCCGAATGTATGACGAGTCATTAGCGAAACCAAAGTTTCGTCCGGCGAAGGATGTGCATTGATTTTATAAGCGAGATATCCCGTGCCTAGTACCAGAACGACCATAACCGCCGCCATCCAGGTCAGTGTTTTAGCGGCATTTTTTGATTCGGGCGATTTGAAAGCAGGAATACCGTTCGAAATTGCCTCGACCCCGGTCAGGGCCGTACAACCAGCGGCAAAAGCTCGCATCAGCAGCCATATCATAGCAAAGCCAGTCAAACCTCCCTGCGAGATTTCCCCAATCGACCCATCAAAATGAAGCTGGTCGGCAGCCGGTGTCGGTATCATGTCTCCGGTCGTAAAATAACGGAAACAGCCGACGACAACGAGCGCCAGCATCGCAAAAATAAAGAGATATGTCGGTCCCGCGAACACCGCACCTGATTCGCGCACGCCGCGCAAATTGACGAGCGTAATGAAAACAACCAGAGTTACACAAATTGCCACTCGGTGATCTTGCAGAAACTCGAATCTTGTCCCTTGCACCGCCGAGGTAAAAGCGGCGACGCCGGCGGAAATCGAGACGGCAACAGTCAGAATGTAGTCAACCATCAATGATGCGCCCGCGACCAATCCGGGTGTAGTTCCTAAATTATCTTTGGCAACAATGTACGCGCCGCCCCCCGACGGGTAGGCGTGAATAGTTTGGCGATAAGATAAGACAAGAATGCCGAGCAAGATCGTAATTCCGATGACAATTGGGAAAAGGTAGCCGGTCGCAATTGTTCCCGCCGCGAGTAGAACAAGGAGAATC
>JANNGV010000717.1:0-11271 GCA_031404055.1 Chloracidobacterium sp. | reverse complement strand
GAGGCTTCAGATGAGAAAGAACGGTTTCATCAGCATCGGACTCATTTTATTCGGGTTTGTTCCGCTATTCGGACAAATCCAACAGGCGGAACGCTCCCGGGAACGAAGGGATCGAATGATCCGTGCCGGTGAGGAGCGGACCCGGCAGAGCGAAGAAGCTGCGAAAGTGTCGGCCGTACCAAAACCAAAAGCCGCGGTGATGAACGTAGATGTCCGTATCGCCCTAACCCGAAACGAGTATAAAACCTTTGCCGAAGCGCAAACTAATTCCGTTGCCCGCATTGCCGACGGCGAACCTCTGTGGCTTAACATAAAATTTAACGGCAAGCTCGGCGATTTCGTTTTTGCCGAACCGGACAATGAAGAGCTGGGCAGGCTGCGTTACCTGCTTTTTACCGAGGTCGGCCCGCAGGGCGACGTTACGGCGCTGACCAAATTCACGCTCCAGTTCTCTGCCGCCGAGCTTTCGGCAACCGAGCTCAAGATCAATCTGGCACCTGGCATTTACGGAAAAAACAAGTCGATCCCGATCCTGTTAAAAACGGCGGACAATGCAAGGCCCGGCGTTTGGAGCAACGAGATCCGCGTCGCCAATTCGTCTGTCATTCCGCGTGCGCCAAACGAATTTTTGGCAAAGACGGCTGTCGTTCTTGATCTCTCAGGCACGCATACAAAATACCGGCAATCGTGGGCCGAATACGATTCCATACTTCTGCGAGGCACCTCGGACGTTTCAAAAATGCCGTTACCCGGAACATTTTTCAGCCTCGGTGTGCAGCGGGAAATAGAGGCAAAATTGGCCGGATCGCAGATCGTGCCCGTAAAATTCTATTTTTCGGGCGATGAATGGAGCGAAGTGGCAAGCTCGCCCTTCTCGCTGCAAGACGCCGCCGTTTCAACCAGAAAAGAGCGGCGTATATTCGCCACCTACACCTACCAGAAGTTCGGCTCATGCCTTTACGGCATTGCCGAAGTTATGCAGGCCTATGATGAATCGGCCTCGAGATTCCTGATATCGTCAATCGATCTAACAAATGATTTTCCGATCGACTGCCGGCTGCTCAAATGAGTTATAGTTCATCAATCGTGCGGGCAAGCTCAAAATCCTTATAGGTAATTCCGCCCCTGTCGTGCGTCGTTATCTCGACCTCGGCATAACCCCAGCCCATTTTTATGTCGGGATGATGATCCAGTGTTTCGGCCGCTTCGCCGACCTTGTTTACAAACGCCAGACTCTCGGCAAAGTTTGAGAACGAGAACCGCCGCTTAAGGCGATCATTATCTGCATTCCAGCCTGCGACCGTTGCCAGTTCGGCTTCGACTTCCTCAGCCGTAAGTTTTTTGCGTTCCATCCGGTTTTTTGCTCCCCGATTTTAGGTTATACTTTAGCTTTTAAAGCTTGATTATAGCGTCATCTGGAAGGTTTGAAAAAAATGCTCTTTCGGTTAAAGGTAATTGTTCTATCTATTTCATTGCTCGTGCTCGGCTCGTGTTCGGCTGAGAAGGCTCCGTCAACGCCGATTGACACGTTTAAAACCTACACAAAGGCAATTAAACAAAAAGACACAACGACGATGAAGCTTCTGCTATCGACTGAAACGTTGAAAATGCACGAAATGGAAGCTCAGGCCCAGAACACAAGCGTCGATGAGATCGTTAAACGCGAAACACTCTTTACCGAAAATCAAAAGAGCGTGAAGCTTCGTAACGAAAAAATCGATGGTGAAAAAGCGACGCTTGAAGTGGAAAATTCGTTCGGTGCGTGGGAAACAGTACCTTTTGTTCAGGAGAACGGCGAGTGGAGAATCGACAAAAAAGGCTTTGCACAGCTTCTTATAGAAGAGAACGAGAAGAGCAATAAGGAGTTGGACGATTTGATAAATCGAGGCCGACAGCAGCCGTGATCAACCTACCGCGTTAAATCCCGATGTCAAAGGAAAGGAGCAATTAGTGGCGATCGTCAAACCATTCAGAGCACTGCGTCCGGTGCCCGAAAAAGCAGAATCGGTCTCGTGCGTGCCTTACGATATCGTCAGCGAATCGGAAGTGCGCGAGATTACTTCGGCAAATCCGGAAAGCTTTCTTCGGGTAACGCGGCCCGAGGCTGACTTTGACGAAGGCTCTGCCCCAGAACAAGCGGAAGCTTTGAAACGGGCACAAGAGCACCTCGACCGCTTCATCCGTGAAGATATCTTGTCTCAGGAATCCGCACCGTGCCTTTACGTCTACCGTTTGTCATCAGATCTCCATGATCAGACAGGGATAGTCGGCTGCTGCTCGCTCGATGATTACGACGCCGGAGTTATCAAAAAGCACGAGAAAACACGTCCCGACAAAGTTCGCGACCGCACCGATCACATGCTTTCGTTGAAGGCCCAGACAGGCCTGATCTTTCTCGCCTTTCGCGGAACCGATGAAACCAAACAGTTGATAGCCGAAACTGTCGCCAGTGAGCCGTTGTATGATTTCGTCTGCCCCAAAGGAGTGCATCAAACCGTCTGGCGCGTAACGGAAACGGAAAATTTAGTTGGTGCATTCGAACGCATCCCGGCACTCTATATCGCTGACGGCCATCACCGGGCCGAAAGCGCAGCCCTTGCCCGACGTGAAATGCGGGAGAGCAATCCGGACCACACCGGCAGCGAGGAATACAATTTCGTCATGGCCGGCATTTTCCCCGCTGAAGATCTCCATATTCTCGCGTATAATCGTGTCGTAAAAGACCTCAACGGATTGTCGGACGAGGCGTTTCTTGAGAATCTGCGGCAGAATTTTATCGTCAGCGAAACCAACGAACGGCAGCCGAAAAACCCTGGCGAATTCTGTATGTATCTCGCGGGACGTTGGTACAACCTGCGGTTTGCGGTGAACTATATCCGCCAGCCAGATCCGCTCGACCGGCTTGACGTTCAAATTCTCCAGCAATATGTACTGCAGCCGATCCTCGGCATTGACGATCCGCGAACCAATGAACGCATCACCTTTGTCGGCGGCGGCCGCGGCATAGATGAGCTGGAACAATTGGTAGACAACGGCGGATCGCGGGTAGCCTTCTCTCTCTTTCCGACGACGATGGAAGATCTCTTCGCCGTCTCAGATATGGGCGAAATAATGCCGCCAAAATCAACCTGGTTCGAGCCTAAGTTAAAGGACGGTCTGTTCGTTCACCTAATCTGAATTATGACCGACCAAACCCAATTGGCCGCTCTAAGGCAGGATTACTCGCAACGCGAGTTAACTAAAGCGATTGTCGCCGCAGAACCGTTCGGGCAGTTTTCCGCATGGTTTGATGAGGCAGTTGCGGCCCAAATCGTCGAGCCGAACGCCATGCTGCTTGGGACCGCCGCGCTGAATGCTCGTCCGTCAGGCCGTACGGTTTTGCTAAAAGGGTTCGATCATGCGGGTTTTAAATTTTTTACTAATTACGAAAGTGCAAAGGCGAAAGAACTTCTCGCCAACCCTGCCTGCTTCCTCCACTTTTTATGGAAAGAGCTTGAACGGCAAGTGTTCATTGGCGGAACGGCGGCGAAAACCTCGGAACAGGAATCGGACGAGTATTTCGCGTTGAGGCCTTACAAAAGCCAACTGGGAGCGTTGGCGTCCGCGCAAAGCTCCGTGGTCGAATCGCGCAGCGTGATCGAAAATCGTTTTGAGGAATTGAAGGCACGATACGCCGAGGGCAATGTTCCGCGTCCTCCGTTATGGGGCGGCTTTCGCGTTACGCCGGATAGATTCGAGTTCTGGCAGGGCCGCCGGAGCCGTTTGCACGACCGCATCTGCTACGAACAAAAAAACGGCGCCTGGAATATCTTCAGACTCTCCCCGTGAACGCTAACCATTAACCAACTGAATATTTCGCTCGCCTTTCAACACACCATCCGCGCCTTTTTTTAAAGTCAGGATCGGATTGAAACCGCCTTTGCGTCCGGCCAAACCACGCTCCTGCGGCGAGATCAGCCTGTCGCCGTCAAACAGAATCGAGTCGATCCAATCTTCGCGCGAATCTCTGGTCGTCAGCGTCATATGGACATGAGCGGCAAAGCGGTTCTCCGGGTACGGGGCCGGCCTGATGCTTTCGAATTCATACCTGCCCCGCGAATCTGTCAGCATCCAGCCGCGATAACGACCATGAGGGTGTTCGTCGCCGCGGCCGTAAATCCCATACAGGTCGGTGTGATAAAGATAAATGAGCGTGTTCGGCTCCGGCGTTTTGCCGTCAGGCCCGAAGACTGTTCCGCTGATGACCATCCGTTCGCCCTTATCCGCATCCAGGGCCAGCTTGGTCGTCCAACTGACATTTGACGGAGCATCCTTCGCCCCGGTCCAGTTGCTGTTTGGGTCGGTGATAGCGTTCTTCTTTATTAAAGCTAAAACATCGGTTTCTTTTTGCTGTGCCAGCGTGTCGCCTTTACAGCTCAGCAAAAACGGAAAGGCGGCCGCTATCGAGGCCTGCTTCAGAAATTCCCGGCGATTTTCGATCAAGCGTTTCATATTATTTTGTCCTTTTTCGTATTTTCAAGGATAATTAGACGCAATTTTCACTTTCAAAATAATAACACCGCCGGACGCAATTTTATGACATCCATTCTTGAAGATCAGCCGAGGCAGCAGATGCTCGAAACCGAAAGGTTGACGATCCGCCGCTACACCCCCGAGGACCTTGAGGAGCTTATCGAGATGCGTTCCGACCCCGACGTTTATCGCTATCTGGGCGGGCGGGAACGCCAAAACCCGGTTGAGATAACAAAGCGGCTGAACTTTTACCTCGATTGCTATGAGAAGCTCGGTTTCGGAATGTGCGCGATGATCTGGAAGGAAACGGGCGAGAATATCGGCGGCAGCGGTCTACAGCCGCTTGAGGACACGGGCGAGATCGAGGTTGGCTACAGCCTTAAAAAAAGCTTCTGGCGTATGGGCATCGGCTACGAATGCGCACACGCATGGCTGAAACACGGATTTGAAAATGCAGGGCTCGAACGCATCGTCGCCGTTGCCGATGAAGCGAATGTTGGTTCATGGCGTATTATGGAAAAATGCGGAATGACGTTCGAGAAAAAAGAATTTCACTACAACATGGAATGCACGTTCTATGCGATCTCGAAAGAAGAATTTATGAAAAGCGAGAGGTAAGTATGCAGATTAAAGGTTTTATCTTATTATTTTTAGTTGTTACGGCTTCGGCTTTGGCTCACGGCCAAAAACCGGCGGAAAAATGGGCGAAATTTGAAGGCAATAAAGTTCGCTATTACGATATCGGAAACACAAAATCCAAAAATGCGCTCTTGCTTGTTCATTGTTGGACATGCAACGTCGAGTTTTGGAAGGATAGCTACAATGCTTTCCCTAATTATCGCGTGATCGCGATGGACCTTCCGGGCCATGGCACCAGCGACAAGCCGAAGATCGATTACTCGATCGAGTATTTCGCTAAATCTGTAGACGCGGTCATGAAGAAAGCGGGCGTAAAGAAAGCGGTGTTCGCCGGCCACAGCATGGGAACGCCGATCATTCGCCGTTACTACGAACTGTATCCGGAGAAAACGCTTGGCCTAATCCTGGTCGATGGCGCGCTTTTGCCGTTCGGGCCGCGAGCCGAGGTCGATAAATTCTTCGAACCGCTTTTCAAGGATTACAAGGGCGGCGCTCCGACATTCATAGACGGAATGCTGCAAACGGCGCATGCCGATGTCCGGCCGTTCATTCGCTCTTCAATGTTGGCAACGCCCGATTACGTCGGATCAAGTGCGATGAAATTAATGCTTGATGATGCATATGCAGCGCACGGCAAGATAGACGTTCCCGTGCTTGCCGTCATGGCGCCTTCACCGTTTTGGCCTGCGGATATAAAGGACCAATACGCTGCGATCGCGCCGAAAACCGATTTTCAAATGTGGACCGGCGTCAGCCATTTTCTGCATATGGAAAAGCCGAAAGAGTTCAACGAGCAGGTAAGTTTGTTCATATCGAAAAACAAACTGCTCTAAAGGAGAATAAGATTTTGAAGAGAATATCATTTGGGATTGCATTATTTTTGATAACCAGTCTGACCTTTTTCGGTCAATCCAAAAGGAATGATGGGCAAACTGATTATCAACTGGCGTTCGCCAGCTTTGCCCCGCTGAACACTGATATTTTTATCGCTGAAGCCGACGGGAGCAATGCAAAACCTCTGCTTGCGCATCCTGATCTGGATTACAATGCATCATTTTCGAATGATGGAAAGTGGATCGTGTTCACCTCAGAACGAAAAGGTTCGGCCGACATTTATCGCTGCCGGGCCGACGGCAGCTCCTTGGAAAGAATAGTTGATGATCCAGCTTTTGACGACCAGGCCGCCCTGTCTCCGGACGGGAAGCATCTTGCGTTCGTTTCCAGCCGAACCGGTCAGGCCGATATATGGATTCTCGAATTACGGACAAAAAAACTTCGCAACCTGACGAATAGTTTATCGGGAGATTTCCGCCCGTCATGGTCGCCCGACGGTCGGTGGATCGCGTTTTCGTCCGACCGCGATTCAAGAAAGCTCACTGGAGCCGGCGGATTTGGTACAGCTCATTCCACGGAGGTTTACTTGATAGGTGCGGATGGGACGGGCGTTAGGCGAATCACGCAGGCGTTCGCTGGAAGTCCGGTGTGGGCTCCGGACGGTAAGCAGCTTGTATTTTACGAAACGGAGCATACGGAGTTTCTTAAAATAGTATCGGCTCAACGGCTGCGGGGGACGACACAGATCGCTTCGATTAATCTCGAAATAAACGAAAAACAGGTGTTAACCACCGGAGCGGGCGAAAAATGGTCGCCGCGATGGATGTCCTCCGAAAGGGTTGCGTACGCAAGCGGTGGTCCCGACGGCGGATTAGAGTTTACGACTGGTCCAGGTGGAGTTCGCGGCGAGTTCAATACCCCAACCTGGTCCGCCGATGGCCGTCAGATGGTTTTTCATCGCGAGGTAGATCGAAACTGGCCGCCTTTTCGCCAGTCGCATAGCTATGATCCGCACTTCGGCCTTATCCGAACCGGCGTGTTCCCGTCTTTCGCATATTCGGATGGTAAATTAATCAGCAACGATAAAACCGCCGGAATTCTCCACAACAGTATATTGTCGATGAACGCCGACGGTTCGGGCCGCTCGGTTCTATTTACAGATGCTGAAAAAAGCGCTCTTGCCCCGGTTTGGTCGCCGAAAGGAGATAAAATTGTTTTTGCGTTAGGACGGTTTTTCCAGACGATTAAGGGCCCGGCACTAGCGGACATAGCCATCATCAACAGCGACGGCACCGGATTGAAAATAATGACGAAGGGTGATGGCAATTACGCATTTCCCAGTTGGTCACCAGATGGGCGGCGTGTTGTCTTCCGTGCTTCGAATAAGGACCTGAAAGGCCTGTTTATCGTCGATGTCGAGACGGCCGAGATAAAGGTTCTGACCTCTAATAGCCACGACAATTTCCCCTCGTGGTCGCCCACCGGCGATGTCATCGCCTTTACCAGCTATCGCGACGGTGATTATGAAATCTATACAATAAAACCTGACGGGACCGCTCCGCGCCGCTTGACGAACTCGCGGGGAAATGACGCCCACTGCGCCTGGTCTTCCGATGGAAAATGGATCGCTTTCGCTAGCCAGCGTGGCGGTTTTAAGGACGAAGCAGCGCTTCATCCCTTCAATCCGCAACCGTATGGAGAGATTTATGTTATGCGCTTCGATGGTTCTGATGTGAGAATGCTCACTGACAATCAGTTTGAAGAAGCGACACCTGCTTTCTTTCCATCCCGCCGCAATTGATATGAAGATCAATTATCCAAAACTTATCTTTGCCATTCTGTTGACGATATATTTCCTATGGATCGCGTTCGCTCCGATGCAGGGCAGCTTTCTCGATCTTGTCGATCTGCCGATTCACGAGACCGGGCATTTGATCTTTCGACTGTTCGGGGAATTTATGATGATCGCGGGCGGATCGCTGTTTCAGGTGATCTTCCGGCGGTTTTTGTCGGATATTTCATCTGGCATCATAAATATTATTCTGCCGCGATCGTACTGTTCTGGGTTGGCCAGAGCATTATCAATGTCTGGGTTTATGCCGCCGACGCCGTCGTTATGCAATTGGTTCTGACAAGCGGATTTACCGGCACCGAGGGCAGTTTTCACGATTGGAATTATCTACTTACGCAAACCGGGTTGATACATTCGACGAAAACCGTGGCGTCGATTATCAGGTTGGCGGGAACATTGGTTATAATTACGGCAGGCATCTTTTCAATTTACTATTCGTTTTTCCCAGCCCCGGCGGATTTTGATCCCGATCTATGAAGGCAACTCTGATCACAGGCGCGTCCAGCGGTATCGGCGAAGCATTTGCCCGGCGCCTTGCGGAAGAGAAACATAACCTGGTTCTCGTCGCCCGGTCTGAAGAAAAGCTGCGCGATCTTCGGGATGAGCTGATGGCCGAGCACAAAATTACCGCCCATTACATCGCCATTGACCTGACCGGCTTCGAAGCCGACAAGCAACTTTTTGAAGAAACGGAAAAACACGGCATTGAGGTTGATTGGCTGATCAACAACGCCGGTTTCGGTTCGATGGGCGATTTTGCGAAGCTCGATCTGGAGAGGGAACTGCAAATGATTGACCTCAACATCTCTTGTCTGGTTTCATTGACGCACCGCTATCTTCAGAAAATGCGTGAGCGCAAATCGGGAACGATTATAAATGTATCGTCAGCCGCCGGATTTCAGCCGATCCCTTTTATGGCGACCTACGCGGCGACCAAGGCGTTTGTCACGTCATTTTCAGAATCGATAGCGGAAGAAAATCGCCCATATGGCATTCAGATCATGGCGCTTTGCCCCGGATCGACTAAGACCAATTTTTTCGAAGCGTCGAAGATGGATCGGGCCCTGCAAGTCAAAGGCCAGCAGACCGCGGAAGAAGTTGTCGAAACGGCTTTGAATGGAATTGCGCGCGGGAGATCGAAAATCGTTTCAGGCTGGACCAATTATTTCGGCGCGGTAATGGGAGCAATTACTCCGAATGCACTAACCACGCGCTTTATCGCAAAGGCTTTACGCTCAAAGTTTCAGGAAAAAGAATGAAATTCACCGTTCTCGGCAGCGGATCGACCGGCAACGCGGTTCTGATCACTACCGAAAAAACAAAAGTTCTGGTCGATGCAGGTTTGAGCGCCCGCGAAATTTTGCGGCGCCTTGCCATAGTCGGCGTCGATTGTAACGATCTCGACGCCGTGCTGCTGACACACGAACACAGCGACCACGCCGGCGGGCTGCGCGTCTTGCTCAGCACTTTAAAATGCCCGGTTTACATTTCGGGTGTCACGGCCGATGCGTATTTAGGTACGCGAAAAGGACAAATGAACGGCGGCGAAAGCGAAGCTGTAAAGCGCCGCGACGCCTTAAAAAACCGAACGGTCGAGATCGAATCAAGCCGCGAATTCCGCATCGGCGACATCGATTTCGAACCGTTCAGCGTTCCGCACGATGCGGTGGATAATTTCGGTTTTGTCGCTAAATACGCCGGGATTAAGATCGCGACCTTAATGGATTTCGGCCACATCACTACCCTGATAAAAGAAAAACTCAAAGGCTGTCACGCCATCGTTGTCGAGTCAAACCACTGCCGCGACATGCTTCGCACCTGTTCGGTCTACACGTGGAATTTGAAACAGCGTATAGCATCCAGAACCGGACACCTTTCAAATGAAGACCTCGCCGATTGGCTGACCAACGATTTTGACGGCACCGCCCGCCACATCGTCCTCGCCCACCTTTCCCAGCGTGCCAATGAGCCGCACCTGGCGCGCATAACGGCCGAATCCGCCCTCCAAATGCGCCCGCCGCTCTTTCGTACTGAAACAAAGATTACACTTTCGAAGTGTAACGAGTCGACCGATTGGATCAGCTTCTAACATTCAACAAAAAACACGCCCGAACCTTCCGAGCGCGTTTGTTTATTGGAAAAGCTTTTAGCGCTTCTTAAAACAAGTCTCCGGCCATCTTTTCCGCAGATATTAGAGGCCGCAATACGCCTCTGAAAGATCTTCGGTGAAGGACGCACGGGCCGTGAACGCGGAGAGCTTGCCAATGAACGGAGGTTCCGTAGCCAACATGTTGGGCAAAACCGTATTGCGGATGTTCGATGTCTAGTTCCCGCATCAGATCGTCGCGGAATGTTTTTGCAAGAATGGATGCGGCCGCGATCGATGCGGAAATTGAATCGCCTTTGATTATTCCTTTTTGCGGCAAGCGAATTTGTTTGAGTTGAAGTGCGTCGATAAGCAGAAAATCGGCGGCCGGTTGAAGTGCCTCGATCGCGATCACCATCGCCTTTTTTGTCGCCTCAAGAATATTGATCTCATCGATCTCTTCCGCCTCGACCTGTCCTACGGAATATGCCAGTGCAGTTTGTTTAAGTTCTTCGGCTATCTCCCGGCGCTTTTCCGGTGTGACTTTTTTCGAATCGTTCAATCCGTCAGGCAGAGATTTTGATGGGTCGAGAATACACGCTGCGGCAACCACCGGGCCGGCAAGACATCCGCGGCCCACCTCATCGACACCGGCGATGAACCGATAATCTTCTGACCGGGCCAGTTCCTCGAAAACCAGCCCACATTTAGTGATCCTGAAATCCGAAAATAACGAGACGCGGGAAGCCGATCCGCTGTTTCCAACCAAATCGCTCCTCTCCGCGTCTCTCATTCTCCCACGTCTCCGTGTCTCGTTACTTTGCTGACTGAGCTTTGTTTCGCGTATCTTTTTCCTTGATACGGGCAGCTTTGCCGCGAAGGTCCCGCAGGTAATAAAGCTTTGCACGGCGGACCTTACCACGCCGGACGACGTCGATATGATCGACAACCGTCGCATGCAGCGGGAAAATACGTTCGACGCCGACGCTGAAGCTTACCTTTCGCACGGTAATGGTCTCCCGAATTCCGCCATGCTTTCGGGCGATAACGATGCCCTCGAAAACCTGTAGGCGCTCTTTGTTTCCTTCCTTAATTCGAACGTGAACTTTAACGGTGTCGCCCGATTGAAAATCTGGGACATTATCACGTAACTGGGGTGTTTCAATATTGTCTAAACGATTCATTGTTCAGTTGTCAGTGGTCAGTTGTCGGTTGCCAGTGGCCAGCGTTTAGTGGTTGGGTTGATTCCGTTCACTTATCACTCATCACTTATCACTTATTACTTATCACTCGCTCCTTTTTAATAGATCCTGTCTATTTAATTTAGTTTTCTCGAGCGCCCGTGCGC
>JANNGV010000716.1:0-5857 GCA_031404055.1 Chloracidobacterium sp. | reverse complement strand
ATGGCAACAATCGAAATAAATTTTCTCATTGCAAATTTTTCTCCTCGGCCGCGGCGGCCCTAAATCATGATCGCTTCGTGGCTGCGCGTGTTTAGTGCTGCGCTACCAGCTAATCCAAAACTGACAGCGAAACGGCTCTGTTCCGCAAAAATTAGGCCTGCCCGTTCCATGCTGAGTTTTGGAGCGAATCCGTCACACATTACAGAGAAACAGAGATTCGGCATTCCACGCACGGCTGTCGGCAAGTACCTCGTGAACTGCAGGAGTGTTCCCGGAGATCCCTCGGAGGGCAAGTAAATCGGGAACCTTCGCACACTGAATCTTCTAGTCAGACGGAGGGCTCCCCGATAATTTCGGAGAACAACATTTAAAATATCCTTATCAATTTGATGACGTTTCAGGATGTGAGTTCTGACGGATGAGCCGAAGTGTTTAGAACTTGTTAAGACGCGAGACTGCTATTCTGGTCCAGATATTTCAGGCGATAAGAAAATAATTAAAACTACACGCCGCGAATATGATCAAACCAGCCGCCTTGCTCATGCTGCATAGGAGCGTTTCAACAACAGTTTGCGGCCCGAGCGTATCTAACGGGTGACGCTCACTTAACATCGGCATATGCAACAGTCCGTTTACGGCGTCGAGACATTCGCGGCAGCTTACCAGGTGGCTCAATTGCTCCCGGCTAACTCCGTTTTCCGCCTTCCGATAAAACCGGCGCAATCCCTCCGTCGAGAAGCACGCGCCTGTCACTGATGAAAAAACCCGTTCTCGCAACTCCATCAACAGGTCCGCTCGCGGCTTAATCAATGCTTCAAAGGAATTAGTTTGAGAACTGCGTACTTTCTCAGTCTTCGACGGGTTAATGAGCTGAGTCGCAGCTTCGTGGCGGGCTTTCAAAAGCCGGGCTTCGACCGCATTTCGCGATCTGTTGACAACCCTCGAAACTTCAGCGGAAAAGTAGCCGTGAAAAAAACGCAAGATCAGAATGCTCGCGGAGATCGACGTCATTTTACGCGCACAGGCGTATTCGCAGATGGAGCGAAGTTCGTCATGAACCTTAATGGCCGATCTTGGATCGACAATGAGCGTGGCATTGTCGGCAAACTCATGATCGAGCAGCGAAAGCTGATGGGAAGCGGTCCTGGTTTTCTTGCGAAGATACGTCACATATGCATTCTTCATGGCGACATATAGATATCCGTGTACACTATCAACATTCTCCGGACGTTCTTGCCGTTGATTAAATCGGACATATACGTCATGCAGAAGATCCTCCGCCAGTTCCCGGTCGTAGGCTGTTATTTGGAGCGCCCATCGCTGCAGCGTTTTATAGTTTTCCTGAAAAAAGTGGTCGTAAGACGCGCTTTCATTGCGTGTGTTGGAATACACATTCATAGGGAACCGTAACCATGATCCGAGCAATATATGTCGTAAGAAACAGCTTAACGGGCGGGAATTAAATTGGGGTTAGCGGGTTGTGAACTTAGGAATAATTAAATGTGACAAGATTTGGTCAAGAATCTTAAATCCGTAACGTCTTATGTTTTTTTTGGACACATTACAAATCGATAGATCGGCCCTGGTCACCGTCCGGAGTCAGTGGCGTTTTGCCCGAATGACGGAGCCTTGCGAGTGCTTTCCTCCGTATGAGTTGTCGGAGAAGGCTCACCCAATATCATGGAACGAATCCCGCCGATGCTCACGCGGCCTCGCAAAAAATAATAGACTCCGAAGAAAAGTGCCGGAGCGAAATAAACGAAGTGCATTACGATTGCGGTCGCCGCCGCGGCCTCGGAATTTACTCCGAGGAAAATAAGGGCCGCGGCCGTGGCGGTATGGAATGCCCCCGCGGCACCACCCGGCGTTGGCACTAGCGAACCAACGACGGCCCAACCCATAACAAAAAGTGCGTCGCTAAAATCTACAGGCAAACCGAAAGCCAGCATGACGAGCCATGTCGGGATCGAGATTGCAAACCACAAAAGCCCGGTCCAAAAAAGCGTAAGTAGAAACTCGCGCAGATTGAAAAGGATGCTGAGCGATGCGACAAGGCTCGTCATGATCTTTCGTACCTGCGCCGACACGCCCTTTGCCACAAAACTCCGGTTCAGAAATGTCCCGTCGATCCAATCGATAAGCCGCGTCGAATTCCGTTGAAATATTGCCAACGACGCAATTCCAAGCACCGTCAGGGCGAGCAGCAGCAATCCCGCCCTGTTGACAAACGCAAATTCCGCTTCCCTCCCGGATGGGATTCGAAGCCAGATCAAATTGATCGCAAAAAGAACGACGATCGCCGCCAGGTCGCATAGGCGTTCGACACCGATGGTGACTAAAGCTGCCGTCGGCCGAATTCGCGGATCACGCACCGGCAGCCATAACGGACGCACAACTTCGCCCGCACGCCCGAAAAGGAAAACCGCCGCGTAACCGACCGTTGTCGTTTCGAAAAGGATGGCGATGTTTGATTTCGACAGAGGCTCAAGCAGCGTCCGCCACCGGAGCGCACGCAGAACGTAACCAAAGCAGATTATTCCGGTCGCCAGCACAAGCAGCGAAGGGTTGGCCCGTTTGAGGCTGCCCGTCACTTCGTCCCAATTAAGCCCGCGGCCGAAATACCAAAGAATTGCCGCCGCAATTAGTGTCAGAACGATGAACTTTATATATTTTCTAAACTGCATAAGAGCTTATTTCTATTTATCAAATTCCAACCAGATCTTTTCTTACATAAAGCAAAAGGTCGACGCCCGGGCGCAGCGTATACGTTCCGGTAACGACGTGCGTCGCGGCGTAGTCCCGGTCAAGCTCCATTCTTTGTGTTTTAGAACCGATCACAATCTCGGCCTCAGGCGTTTTAACCACAGACCCAAAGAACGCAGCTCCTTTATACTGGTTCAGCGTCCAAGGCAGCGGCCAATTCTCGGGTGACGCAATAATGATCTTCGCCTTGTCGCCGGTCTTAGCCAACTTTGCGAACTTGTCGATCTCCAGCATCATCTCGTTCATGCTCCGCATCGAATGAACATAAACGTAAGGCCTGCGGTCGTCGTCATATCGAAAAAAGTTAAGCTCGACGCATTGGTACAGACATATCGCCAAGGCCATACAGGCGAGGCTTTTCGCGGCGTACTCCTTCCAAAGTTCCCTGCCGCTCGCAAGTTCATTTATCGCGTAACCGGCCGTCAAGGCCATCGGCAGCACGAAGTTGATTGCTATCCACGGGGTTTTGTAAGGAATGATTGTATATGCCGCAAACAGTCCAAACCCCCACAGCGCCGTGAACATCGCAACCCTGTTTTTACCTTTCCAAAAGGCAATCATCGTGCCCAGCATGGCAAGAATCAAGATCGGGGCCTCAGCGCCTATCAGCCATTTCAAATATGCCCAGCGTCCATTTTGGGCGTGATCGGTACTGCCCGTTTTGGACCATACATTGTAGGCCTCGAAAGCATCTCCGACTCCTTTTTCGTTCGTAAAAAACGACGAAAAGAACACGATGGACACCGCCGCAAAAACCGCGAGGCTCAGAAAAATCAGTCCGGTTGGGTTGCCGGTTGCCCTTACACGTTTTCCGAAGTCAACAAAGGTTATGGATGTTGGCTCACTCCAACTTTCGCCTCGAGCCTCGTTCCTCCAGTTTAAGTTCAAAAATCTCCGGCTGGTTTCAACCGAAGCAATAAAAAGAACTGCGATCGCGACGAAAATGATTGACTGTTCGCGTTTATCGCCGTCGGTTAAGTAGGTCGTAAAATACCAGCCGATACCGCTAGTAAGATCGCCCGCAAAAAACACCGCGATTGCGATTAAAACGACGAACGCAACTATGAATCCGGAACGCACTTTCTTTGGGCTGTCACCCTGCTCTCCAGTCAACTTGGTCCACGCCCAGATGCTGCCTATTGCGATGACCATCGTTCCCAATGAGATGAACGAAGTTTCCTTGGTCGTAAACGTCATTGAAGCGCTGGCGGCGGCGAGCAAGAGATATATCGGGCGTCCTTCGTCCCAATCCATCAAACGCCGGACAGCGAACACGGCGACGCAGGCCGCAATGATCGAAAAAAAGAACCGGGTGGCAAACAAAGCGTTTATGTCTTCGGCGGAGGAGACGACCGCCGCGGCCCGAAGACCCAAAGGCAGGACGCATGTGAAAACCGTTATCGTCATCATTGCCGCGGCAATCTTTCCGATGCGTTCTCCTTCGATAAATTTGAGAACGCAGATCGCGCATGCAAAAGTAAAGAAGACCAGCAATATCTCGTGAATAAAATACCTCGAGAAATACGTAAGGCCGGGTGACACGGCAACCAATGCGGCCGCGACCAGCGTCCCTATAGTGCCGAGATAGCGCCGAAGACTGAAAACGAGCGCCACCGTCAATAAGCCAAAGACCGCGACAACTAGGCGTACTGCAAGATCGTCAAGTCCGAATACCCAGGACGGCAGCAAAGAGAAATAATAGAGAGACGGACCGTGATAATTCGTCGGATCGTATTTATAAACGCCGTCGCGGAAAAGTCCTGTCAGGAAAAAGCCGTTTACGCCCTCGTCGTGGTGAAAGGGCTTCATCGTCGGCATTGCAAACCTGAGCAAAGCAGCGACGATCAATATAGCCCTGCTTCCCCACAACCAGAGCAGATCCAACCGCCATTCGTTCTCTGAGACCGACATTTGTTGATTCCCAGCATCAATGCCAGCCTCGGTCTCTTGTCCGATCTCTTGCTCACGCTCAACTGAACTTTCCCGATTCGGAAACTCTTGTTTGTTCGATCTGGCTTGTCGTTTTCGTTTTCCCATTTCAAAATTAACGGCCCGTTCCTTCTCCGACGCGGAAGATACGAAATTCACCTGCTTTAGCCTCAAGCGGATACTCTAGAAAAAATACTTCGTTTACCTTGGTAAACTGTTTTTCCTGCGGCCCCACAACCACATAATCAATATCGTTTTCCTTGATAAGCCGTCTTGCGTCGTCCCCGCCTGCGTAGATCTGGCGCACAATGGCGTCGCGATCGTTCCCCGCGATACCGTGCGACCAGACATGTCCCGTGTATCCCAGAAACCAGCGGCTGCCGGTAAGTACTGGGATCGTTGCAAACTCGGGCGCTGTAACAATCAATGAATCCTTCGGAATCTTTGAATTTAGATCAGCTGCGGCCGCAACCATTGACGGCGAAAAAATCTGATGTTCGATCTGTCCGCTAGCCACGCGCCAAACATCGAGCCAGCCTGAAAGCGTGAGCGAAAAAAGCAAAGCTGGCACGAGAAAGAGGGCGAGTGGCGAACGTTGACGGATTTCCGCAATCAGCCACGCTACGATTGGGATTGCTCCGACGTAGCAGTAGATCAGGACCTTTACGTTGTCCCATATCCACGGTGCAAGACGTAGTACGTTTGCACCAACGAAGCACACGACGAATGGCGCGAAAAAGACGATCATCTTCCTCGCACGGCCGTTCGCGTCCAACCCGCCGTAAGAATCTTCGAATGAATCGGCGGTCGCACGCATCGATAGAAGAAATAGCCCAATCAAAACAAGCGGTATAAAAAGCCCGGTATTCAAAAGCCAAAACCAGAACGCGTTGTTATCGCCGTTGTCCCACCCGAATTCCCAGCCGACAAAAGAACCGGCCGCCGTTGCCGTACCGGACGTAATAAAGATTACTTGCGGAACAGCTGCGATGGCGAGTCCAAAAAAATAGGCCGTCCACGCCCGCCATTTGTGCCGATCGCTCAAGGCAATAAAACCCGAAACAGCGAACGTAACCAGAAAAGTGTGCGAGTGAATAAGCGGCAGAAGTCCCGCTAAAAGTCCGACGATAAAGAATCGGCGGTTCCCTTCACCGAGAATCTTGGA
>JANNGV010000715.1:0-4601 GCA_031404055.1 Chloracidobacterium sp. | reverse complement strand
GCCCGTGTTCAGCAACGAAACCTCTTCATCGATGTGCTTCATACCAACGCCTGTGTTTAGCATGAGCTTCATGTTCGCCCGGCCCCATCCCTCATTGGGATTCGGTATTGCCGCACCCGAAAGATTTCCGTTCATGTCCTGTCCGGTATTAATTATCGCGGCCTTGAGCAATGCGGGGCTCGGCCTGTCGCCAAAGCGTGTGTCGCTCCACCATTGCGAAAATAACGCGGCCATGCCGGCTATCTGCGGTGCCGCGTGGGACGTTCCGCTGCTCCAACGGTGATTAGCGTCGAGGTTGCCGAAGAGAGCATCCGAACCCGATCGTCCGCCGCTGATTCCGCTTCCCGGCGCGGATATCTCGGGCTTGACGCGACCGCCCACCGGTCCCCGGCTGGACGTAGTGCTTAGATCGTCAATATTATTCGCGCTCAATCCGGCGATCTCAGTGCGTAAACTCTCGGAATTCGCGACCGATATCACGTTCTTTGCCATCTTTGGCCGCGTAAGGCCGCTGGCACCGCTGTTTCCGGCCGAGAAAACAATAAAGATCGGATCGATTCCCGGACCAATGCTCGCATCCTGCACAAAACCGTCGTATTGGGCCGCGAGTGTATCGTAAGTGTTATTGTTCGTCCCCGATCCCCAGCTATTATTGCTGATGGACGCGTGCACGCCGTTCGGTCCGGGAGTTAGAACGCTGTCGTTATAAAAATCGGCGTCGCTGCCGGTGTAGCCCGCCCTCAGCATCGGTATGTTGACGATGTTGGCCCTTGGAGCAATCCCGGATCCGTAATTGTAGCCAAGCTGATCCGTATTCGAAAACGGGGATGCCCCTGCGATTATCGACGCGTTTAAGTGTCCGTGTCCGGTTGCACCAGAAGACGCTCCGCGCAGAGGACCGTTGACTGCGTTGGATTCGGTAATATAAAAACCGCCGTCACCGGGAATACCGACGCCGTCGTCCGCGACAGAGACAGTAACGTTAGTGCCGTCAACGCCGAATTGAGCGAGCGGATTATATCCGGGAGCGTTCACCGACGTCACACTCGAATAATTGCCCGCTACGATCTGCGACGAACGCTCGTCCTCACGCACTGGTTTGATATATGCATCGATGCTAAAAACATCCGGAATTGCGGCGACAGCCTGAACCTCTTCAGGTTTTAATTCGACGCGAATGATGTTGAAAAAATTGTTTCTAAGCTTGCTGACGCGGCTAAACGCGGGCGAATAGTCGCCTCGCAGCCGCTCGGCAATGGCATTGATATCGGCCCGTGCAAAGACGGCGACATCGAACATCGAAGTGCCTTCTTTAGTAAGCTCAAGCGGCGTAATATCCCGGCGAAGTGCGGTTTTGCTGGCAGCCGCGGTGATCTGGTCCCTGACAACGCCCGAAAGTTTCTGGTCCGCGGTATAGCTTCCAATCCAGCGTACCCGCGAATGATCGGCGGCTTTGGCTATCGCCTCGCCTTCGCCATAGACAAAATAAGCCTGATTCGAAACGTATTGCAGAATTTCGACGCCCGATGCTCTCAGGCTTTCCAGCCATTCGTCCTTTGCCGTGCTGCCGAATTGAAGGATGTAATAGCCCTTGCCGTTTGAGGTTACGGCGCGTCCGAGACGCAGCGAGTTTGAAGGCGGATCGTTAACCGGTTCGAAGCTTGCACCCGGCAAGTTTATCGTCGTTTCGATCCTCTGGCTTTCCAGTCCGGATGACGATATATCGGTGCCCTTATTTTTCGCGACGATCACAAAAGCCCCGTAATCGGCCACGATATTCCCGTATAGGGCTGCTTTTTCGCGATCCTGAAGGTCGGCGACCGATATTCGTGTAAACTCTTTTGAATCGCTGCGAATATCGTTCGTGATCTGGTCACTGCCCGCAAATTTATCGAAAGCGGTACTTTTTTGACCGGCATTCTTTTGCGCAAGCTGAGGGTTGTCCACAAAGGCCACGTAAACCGCAAGTGCCGCGAACACCACAACGATCGCCGTGAAGACCCGCTTGCCATTAACCAAACTGCTCATCAAAACTGTTCTCCTGCCTGAACGGATTTAATACACAACCTCAAAGAAAGAACAATTTAGCACAAAATTCCAACATTCGCTAAAAAATTCGGCGCACTGAATTAATCCTTTATAGTATAAGGCGAAAAAAACTCCCGTCTGTCTATCGGAATACAGAAAACACGGGGATTAGGACTTAAACACTTCGTTTAATCCGACACTACACGTTAGAACAGATTAGATAGATTTACTGGCGTCGTTTAGAAGCGGTCTTGACCGCCGTTGCTGTTAACAACCCAGTCGGTCAGAGACCGCTTCATGTTTCTCTTATTCGTGCCTGTTCCTCTTTTTCGGTGGTAAAAATAGGGAAACCACGGAATAAGATGAACAAAAAGGAAGAAAAGATTCGATCGGGATCGATAAAAATAGGCTATCCAAAAAACTCAACTAAATATTGGGAACCAAAATCAGTTGAACACGCCGGTTCTTTGCCCGGTTCACGTTCGTTGTGTTCGGTGCGACCGGTATGCCTGCGGCAAGGCCTTTCGCCTCGATTCGCGTTTCGGCGACGCCAAATCCGGTAAGCCTTTCGCCTATCGCCTGTGAACGCTGCTGCGTCAGCCCGGCCAGCTCTTCGTCGGTTCCTCGGTTATCCGTATGCGACTCGATAATAACGCGATAATCTGGATTTTCCGTCATTAATTGAGCGATGGCGCCTAATTTAGTATCGGCCGCGGGGGCAAAAGCGGTCGAGCGAATCGATGCCCAAAAATTTTCCGGGATAGTCAAAACTATGCCGCGTTCGTTCTTGGCAACGGTTCCGAACCGTTTTAACGACGTCATCAACAGCCCCTGTGCCGCCTGAAGATTATTTACACGCTCGTCCCTGGCACGTTGTTCATCCGAGGCACGGCGTTCGTTTTCGACCGATTCCAGCCTTGCCTTTGCGTTGTCGGCCTCGACTCGGGCACGGCCCAGCTCTTCGCGAAGCCTGCCGTTCTCTGCACGCAGTTCCTTGATCTGTTGCGAATAGTTGATGCCGTCCCGCTCGGAAAGCTCCTTGCTCCGTGTTTCGCTGGCTAGTTCTGCACGCAATGCCTCAATCTGGTCGAGCGCATCCTGATACTTATCCTCAGCCGCACGAGTTTCCGCATCAGATCGGGTTTTCTCATTCCGCTTCTCGCGTGCGTCTTTTCTGACAAGGGCGGTTGATTCCGCTTTTACCGCCGCGCTGATTGCCTGGCGGGCCGATATATCCACGGTTTCTTCAGGCCGCTCGGCCCGCCATGAATTCTCGGCGTTCGCCAGCAACGATTCGGCTTCCTGAAATTCGACGGCCGCGTCGCGTTCGGCTCCCGCATACCGGGCAAGGGCAACAGCCTGTTTTGCCTGAAGTATAGTAGAAGGCGTCTTCGAATAATCTAGTTCAGCGATCTCCGGCGTTCGCGAATCGCGGAAATAGTCACTCGAATTGCCAAAATACTGAATCGAAGGCGTAGTTGTTATCACCTTTCCCGACGCCGTGTACGGGCTCAGATTCTCAAGCATTATCTCCTGGCTCGGCCTTCGGACAAGAAAATGTGGTTCAGCCGTGACGATCAGAGCGAAGGTCTGCAATTTAGTGGTCACGCTCATTTTCGAATCGAATTCAAAGAAGCCGCGGCGTTTGATCTCGCCGAGATTGTCCACCTGCCCTTCCGGCGAAATAGCCCAAAGCACATAAGTCGCATAACCCGCACCAAGCTCAAAAGGCCTTGGCATCTTTGATACCGAAAGGTCTATTTCGCTGCCGTTTCGGCTGGTGCGCTTGATCTTCGCCTCGCCCTTCATGCGCGGAAAACGCGTCGTTCCGCGAAATTGCACTATCACCAGGTCATCAAGCGGATACGTTATCGCCGTCGTCCGCCGGGCGACATCAACCTGCGCAAACGAGCTAACCGCCGAGGTGAATACAAGAAGGAGGGCCAATGTGATAATAACTGCTTTTGAACTGTTCATATTTTCTTCTCCGAACGAGAGGTGCTTTGAAAAAGATGCCATATTCTAAAGGCACGTTGCAAATTGAAGTGTTTTGCACCTGTCCTACCGCATCTGTTTTGTACCGCGTCGGTCCTTCCCATTCTTTATGTTCGGTGATCGTTCTATTTTCAGCGGCACCCAAAGTAAATCCGAACCCCGGAAAAGATGAAATAAGAGGGGTTCTTTGGAAAAACCTTAAATGCCAAAAATGCTTCATCTCGTTCCTCTTATTCCGGTTTGTTCTTCTTGTTCGGCGGTTAAAAACCCAAACCATGGAACGAGAGGAACAGGGAAGGAATAAGAAATTAGATCAAGAATTAACGAAAAATAGGTTTTCAAAGAACACTAGGTTCTCTTGACATAAGGAAATCGTGAACGGAAATTTGTTTCTTTTTTCTTGTTCCGTTCTGCTCCTCTTATTCCGTGGTCGGATTTAAATCCTAACCACGGAAAACACGAAATGAAATCCGAATAAGAGGAACAAGAAAGAGAGAATTCCATCTGCCTGATGCTGTTAGCCATGCAAATTCGCTGTGTCAACAGAAACTAGTCCTTTTCGATTAGAACGGCTCACT
>JANNGV010000714.1:0-3606 GCA_031404055.1 Chloracidobacterium sp. | reverse complement strand
CTGAAAATAGCTGAGGCTCGGCAAATGTCGCGCGGTCGGTGACCGTTGCAGCGTCAAATAGAACGAGATCGGCCTTCATACCTTTTTTGATCAAGCCGCGATCCTTTAATCCCAAACGGGCCGCGGGCATGGCCGACATTTTGCGGACAGCTTCTTCGAGGCTGAACCAATTATTCTCACGAACAAATCTTCCTAGCACACGCGGGAATGTTCCCGTACCGCGCGGATGCCGGCTTCCGATGCCGCCGTCGCTCGACGCCATAACCCACGGCTGCTGGTAAAAGGCCTTTACATCCGCCTCATTCATCGAATTACAAACGACCCCCGCACCGCCGTCTTTGACGATCTGAATATAAATATCGACCGGCGAAGTTTTTTGAGAAGCTGCGATCTGCTCAAGCGTTTTACCCTCGTAATCGCGGTGGGCCGGACAGTTTGTGACAAGTACCTTATCTGCGCCGCCGACGTTGCTCAGGCCTTTTTCGATTTCGGCGCGGTCGTCGTGCTTTCGGCTTGGCACAAGCACGGTGATAGTCGAGGCCCATGCGGTGTACGGGTAGGCGTCTGCCGTAATGTCAAAGCCCAATTTTCGCGTTTCTTCGATCAACGCAATAGCCTCGGCCGATTTGCCCCATACGTTGCGGTTGCCCATCTTAATATGCGAGATCTGCACTGGTAATTTCGCCTCGCGGCCAATGCGAATGGCCTCGCGCAAAGCATCAAGCATGCCTTCCTCTTCGTCCCGCATGTGTGTCATGTAGATGCCGCGGCGTTTTGCGGCGGCACGCGAGAGTGCAATAAGTTCTTCCGTGGTTGCCGAAAAGCCGACATCGTATTCAAGGCCGGATGAAAGACCGAAGGCTCCGTCGTTCATGCTCTGTTCGACGAGTCCGGCCATTTGAACGATCTCAGCGTCGGTCGCTTTCCGGGTATAATCGTTTTTCATCACCTGCTCGCGCACTGTTGCGTGGCCGATAAACGCACCGACATTGACGGCGATCTTACCTTCGAGCTTTGCGAAATAATCCTTGATCGGGAAAGGCGACCCGCCGTCAGGCCCGACAATAAGCGTCGTGATCCCCTGGGAAACCTGATTTGCCGCCGTTCCTTCGCGAAGCATTCTAGACTCGGAATGATTATGGATATCGATAAAGCCCGGCGCGAGAACGAGACCGCCCGCGTCGATCACTTCATCGCCAGCCGCCGCTTTTATTGTTCCGATCTTCACGATCTTGCCGTCCTTGATGCGAACATCGCCGCGAAGTGCAGGTTTCCCGGAACCGTCGATGATCGTTGCGCTCTTGATTAGAATCGCAAGGGTTTGAGAGCTACCCGTTATGGCAAAGATTTGTAGGAATATGAGCGAAAGCGCGAGAAATCTCGCAACAATGTGGCGGAAGATCATAATGAATGAAATCATAATGAAAGTCATGAGTTTCGTCCAACCCCGCAAAGCATGCTTTGACGTAAGGTCGTGCTCAAACTAAAATCGAACCTTAAAACCGGAGTTAAAACATTGAACGAAAAACAATTTAATGGTAGGTCGGCCATCGTTACCGGCGGTACGCGGGGGATTGGCAAGGCAATTGTGCTGGAATTAGCACGACGCGGAGCGAATGTGGCTTTTAATTATTCTAAGAGTGCCGACGAAGCGGACAAGTTGAAGTCGGAGGTAGAAGCTCTTGACGTGAAGGCCATAGCGGCGCAATGCGACGTGGCAAATACCGCTGCGGCGGCAGAGTTCGTCGGACAAGTAAAAGAAGCATTTGGAACAGTCGATTTTCTAGTCAACAACGCCGGCATTACCCGCGATCAGCTTATTTTGCGGATGAAGGAAGAGGATTGGGATGCGGTCATCGACACAAATCTCAAAGGAGCGTGGAATTTTTCGAAAGCGGTTCTGCGGCCTATGATGAAGAACGAAAACGGCAGCTCAATTGTTAATATTTCTTCGATCAGCGGTGTGGTTGGAATGCTGGGTCAATCGAATTACTCGGCTTCGAAGGCAGGAATGATCGGTCTTACGAAGTCGCTTGCAAAAGAAGTTGCGAGCCGGAAGATTACGGTCAACGCAGTCGCCCTGGGCTTGGTCGAAACTGAAATGGCATCTGAGATGAACGCCGAATTTCGCGAGAAGATATTAGCTCAAATACCGCTTGCCCGTCTTGGAAACGTCCAGGAAGCGGCTGAGATTGTATGCTTTTTGCTGTCCGATTCGGCGGCATATATAACGGGACAGGTTATCCAGGCCGACGGCGGCCTCGCGATGTAATCGGCCCCCACCATGTCATGGCTAGAACTGAAACCAATTTATGTCATTGAAATATCAAGGCGAATCGGAAGACGAGCCTCCGGAAACGGGAGTAGAAGCTGGGGCGATCGCCCCAACGCCGATCCCGACTTTTACCATCACGCTGCTTGTTTGCATCATTGCCGTTATGGCGGTGGAATTGTACCGAGGTCTTGAACCCGCGATACTGGCTGCGGGCTTTTCTAAACCTGATTTTATCTTCAGACACGAATATTGGCGCATCCTAACCGGAGCTACGGTGCATGGCAGTTTGCTTCATATAGCGATGAACGGCTATGCGCTTTACAGTTTTGGGCGTTTGTTTGAAATGCTTTCAAGCAAGGCGCACCTTGCGATCGTATTTCTACTTTCCGCAATCGGCGGCGGCGTGCTCGGGCTGATCATGTCACCTGCAGGCATCTCTGTCGGGGCTTCGGGCGGGATCGTCGGGCTTGTTTCGTATCTCGCGGTTTACTCATTTCGGCGGCGGCAGTTTATCTCTCCTGAGTTTCGAAAAAACCTTCTGATCAACATCGGTTTTATAATTGTCTTCGGCCTCGTGCTTTATCAGATCGTCGACAATTACGGCCATATTGGCGGGCTAATCACCGGTGCGGTTTACGGATTTGTTCAAATACCGTCGGATGAATATGTTGATCCCCGGAGAGCAAGCTCGGCGGTCGAGGTGCTTGGACTAATCGCTCTTGGAATCTATATCGCGGCATCCCTGTTCAGCATTTTTTTGATGTTGAGATAGAAAATATCCCTCACAAAATGGCCCGAGTCCGAGTTCACCAACACGTCAATCCGCTATCGCCTTATTACCGGCAAACTCCCGTGCCGGTCGATCCGGCGGTGATTTTTGCCGATCCGACGCTACCGCTGCATCTCGACATCGGCTGTGCACGGGGGCGGTTTATTTTGAAGATGGCGGAGGCTGAGCCGGGAGGGAATTTCCTCGGCGTCGAGATTCGTGAGCCGCTTGTTGAGGAAGCAAACCGCCTGGCCGAAGAAGCCGGGCTGCCGAATCTACACTACGTTTTCTGCAACGCGATGCTCTGGCTCGGAACGCTTATTCGGGAGATCCCGGACGGCTTGCTGCAAACGGTAACGATCCAATTTCCCGACCCGTGGTTCAAGAAAAAGCACGCCAAGCGAAGAATGGTGAATAAAGAATTGGTCGATACAGTGGCCGAGAAACTCTCGCCGGGAGGACGTGTTTTTGTGCAAACTGATATTGAGTTCCTGGCTGAAGAGATGTTTGCGCTATTTCAAGCTAATAAGAATTTGAACGAGATCGCTACCAATGGAAATCC
>JANNGV010000713.1:0-2982 GCA_031404055.1 Chloracidobacterium sp. | reverse complement strand
ACGATCGCGCTGTGGACGAGACGCACGTCGACGTGGGGCAGGCCTGTCTCCCAGGTGATGCTGCGCTCCGCCTCCTTGAGGGCCTCGCGCTGGACGCTGTCGATGAGCCTCACGAGCTCCGCGTCGTTGATCGGGATCTCGGGCTTCTTGCGCTCCTGGGTCAGCGTCGTGGCCAGGTTCCAGCAGCATCTAGCGAATGCC
Source organism: Chloracidobacterium sp. (assembly GCA_031404055.1). Classification (GTDB taxonomy): domain Bacteria; phylum Acidobacteriota; class Blastocatellia; order Pyrinomonadales; family Pyrinomonadaceae; genus OLB17. Next base: position 2,781 of record JANNGV010000713.1, on the reverse strand, counting down.
CCGCAAACTCCGCCGGTCGTCTACCGCAGGATTGGAAACTATAACGCCTTCGTGTTCGACGCTGCTGACGAGACGGCCGCAAACGCTCTTCTCGACGAGATCAAGTATCAGAAGCTGGTCCAGTGGCTTGGCGAAGACCCTTATTTGTTAAAGCGTTTGGAACGTTATTTTGTGACGACCACCCGCGACATATTTATCTCCACCGTGCTTTGGATAGTGATGGGAATCGGACTTTCAATCGTTCTGGGAATTATCTCAGGATTTATCTTCTTCCGCCTCCGCGAGCAAAAACGGGCGACGCGCACAGCCTATTCGGACGCGGGCGGGCTGACGCGTTTGAATCTTGACGATCTTAGCGAATAAGCAACTCGCCCCGACATGGCGGCAACGCTGACTTGCCCTTTAGTAACCGCTGACCGCATATTTTACATTGGTTTAAGAAACACTCGCTTCAAACAACAACTTATATGGGTGGAGAATATTCCGTTTCTCAGATAGGCAAAGCCCTTAGCAAGGCCTCTATATCTTCTAAATTATTATAAAAATGCGGCGCAATGCGGAGACGGTCACCGCGCGGGCTGACGATTATGCCCGAGTTTTGCAGATCCTCTGCGATCTGGCCGCAGTCGATGCCGCCGCGGTGTTTGATGCAGACGATGGCGGATTTGTCGCCGTTTTCGCGCGAGCTGATAATGTCGTAATTTTTTTCCGCCACGCCGGCACACAATTCATCCGTCAGATCCAACAAATAAGCATCGATTTTCTCAAGACCGGTTTCATGCAGCAGTTTTAAGCTTTGCTCAAGACCGTAAAAAAGAGCGGATGCTCCGGTGCCGCTTTCCATCGCCAGAGCGTTGGGCTTAAAAGGCTGGGCGCGGTCGACGAAATCCCACGGCGTGGAAACGCTGATCCAGCCGACAAAGGCCGGCTTGACACGCTCTCTCGCCCGGTCGGACATATATAGAATGCCGCAGCCCTCGGGAGCGCAGAGCCATTTGTGGCTCGCTCCCGCCGCGATATCAACGAACTGGGCGGGAAGATCAAAACCCATCGCCCCAAGGCCCTGAATAATATCGACGGTGAATAATGCGTCGGCATTTCGGGCGGCCCGGCCGATCCGTTCAAGGTCGGCTTTGAAGCCGGATGCGTATTGGACCGCGCTGACAGCGACTAGTTTTGTGCCGGAATCGATCATCGAGATCAGCTCGTCAATATCGACCCGGCCGTTCATCTCGCGGCAAAGCCGGAGCTCGACGCCGAAACGGTCGCGGACCATCCGCCATGGATAAAAATTTGCCGGAAATTCATGCTCGAAGCTGACGATGTTGTCGCCTTGCCGCCAGCCTATCCCGTTGGCAATAGACGCAAAGCCGTCCGACGTATTACGCATAAATGCGATCTGTTCGTGCCGTACGCCGAGCATTTCTGCGACAAGGCCGCGTGCGCGGTTCTTTGTAGCGATCCAATCGTTGTAATTGTTTGAGCCATTATTGGCGACATCATGCAGTTGAGCGTTTACGGCGGCGATCGCGGTTGTTGGTATGGGCGAGACAGCGGCGCTATTCAAATAAGTATATTTGCTGGCTGCGGGGAAAAATGAGCGGATTTCATGGTTCATAATTTTATAGACGCATAGAGGTGCATTTAGCGGGACATACCGATTAGACGGGATAATTTACCGTATTTCTGCTCAACTTGATCTAATCATCCTGGCCATCCTGTTAAAAAGGGCTCCGCGTTAGAAATCCTTTGACAAAACGGTGCCGCGAAAGTTAATTTCTAAGGTGGTAAGGTTTGTGCCGGCCGCGACGCAATATTGCGGCATCAAATAGTTTGATAGATTATGTTCGATTTTAAAAAGAAAAACCAAATCGATTTTTGGCCTGGTTTCGACGGCGGATGACCCGGATGTCGAAGTAGTACGGCTAAGCCGCGAATTCGAGACAGGGCCTGTGGACAGAGAGTTTGCGGCTTGTGCGGGACGTTTTTCTGATAATTGTCGTCTTTATTTTATTTGGCGTTTTTGCCGTGCAGCCAGTCGTTGTCGAGGGCACGTCGATGCTGCCGCAGCTTCATGACGGCGAGCGGCTGCTCGTTAACAAGCTTGTCTATTACAAGTTCAAAAGCATAAGTTGGGGCCATCTCGAACGCGGTGATATCGTCGTATTCTGGTATCCGAGCGACCCGGACAAAAGCTACGTAAAACGGATAATCGGGCTTCCCGGCGAGACAGTTGAGGTGCGAAACGGCAAGGTTTATATCGACGGAAAAGAGCTGAACGAGCCGTACCTGGACACAATTCATAACCAGAATTTGCGGGACAATGTACTTAAATCGGTGGACCAGCACTATTACTTTGTGATGGGCGATAACCGCGATAATTCGTCCGATTCACGTGTCTGGGGCCTGGTCCCGGAAAAGTATATCTACGGCAAAGCCTTTTTCAGATACTGGAAACCTAAGGACGTCGGATTTCTGGAACACGGCGAATACGACCTGCCGCGAAAACCCAAGATCGACGACCTACGGGCTGAAGATGAAGAGTAGGGAGTTTCAACGCAGAGACGCTGAGACGCAGAGGCTTTTTAACAGGATGAGCAGGGTATTCAGGATTATTAGTTAAGTTGAGCAGAAATAGATTGAATCTATCTTGTTTATTCTGTAGTCGGGACGGATGTTCGCCGAGTGCTGGCCCGTGTGATTGGGCGGCGCGGGGCTCCGACGCGACTGCGAAGCGACAATGGTTCGGAGTTCATCTGTCAGGCGTTGCAAGGGTGGTTG
>JANNGV010000712.1:0-1895 GCA_031404055.1 Chloracidobacterium sp. | reverse complement strand
CTTGTTACTAGAGATTTGAAACTTGCGGCAAACAAATCGAGTTCGCAGCAGGAGGTTTGGGCCAAAGTCGGCGAAGCACAGAGTCGGCTTAGCCAAAATGTCGGGGCACCGGTGGCGGCGAGAGATTCGGCGACCAGCCTGCAGCTCAGCCTCGAAAACGGCAAGGTCACCGCTACCGCGGCAGAATACATGCGAAAGCTTGCGAATCTTATCGAAGGTAAAAGCGATGTCATCGGCTACGCTTTCGCCATCAACGGCAAGCTAAACAGCGCCGATATCTATTCTTCAAACGCTCTGTTCAAAAAACTATGGATGAAAATGCTGAAGGCGACGACCATTGAGGCGGTTTCGGAAATCAATGGCAAAACGGTCGTTGCCACGGCAAAACCGGCCGATGTCAGTTCGTTCCTGAACGATTCTGACAAAGCAAAAGCGGAAGAAAAAGCCGCTTCGGGCAGCTCTCGAATTGTTACGCGTGAAAACAAGGACAACATCCTATTCGAATCGCGCGACGAGCGGCGAAAGGAGGTAATTCACCGGAGCTATCTGAAGAAGCAGTGATATTTGACTGATGAACTTGAGTTGAACGCAGGGTTCTATGGTTTGGGCCATTCGGTCTCAACAACGGTTTACGTCGCTGTACCGTTAGCAAGACCGTAGGCCCAATTTTTTTGACGACGAGAGCAATCGATTCTATTCGGACACCGCCGGCTTGTTCATCATTCCGAGAACCTGCCCGATCACTCCGCCGCCGATAGCTCCCATCACCGTCGATCCGATAACATCCGCGACCGGCGGAATATAGTTCTTGGTAAGGTTCATAAACGCGGCGAACATCAGCTGAAAACTTAGCGCAATTAGGAAATACACGATCGCGCCGCCCTGGATTCCGCCGGCAAAAGTACGGATACCAGCCCATTTCTCGAAAATGTATGCCAGTAAAAAGCCAGAGACAAAGTTCGCCAGGATCAGCGGAATCCACACCGGCGTTTCATTCATCAATCCCGGGTAGGTGTTCATATTCGGCTTCATGACCGTCGTGTCGAGGATAAGCCCGTAGATAATAAATCCAAGAATGAAAAACGCTACGCCGCCAGCAACCGCCGCCGCTAAAACTCGTGTAAGCATAGAGAGTCCTCCGTTACGGAAAAATGACCCTAAAGCCCTTGAAGTGTTTTAATGTGGGATAAACAGGCGAAAAATATATGAATTGCGTGGCTTTGTCAATACTTTTGCTGATCTGCGGCTTGTTATTTCATGCCGTTTTTTCTTGCCACTTGTAGGACGCAAGAGAAATAGTTGCACTTTGGCAACTACTACAGCTAAGATTAGGTCGGTGCCGGATTCTCGACACACGGCATATCTCTCAACTCACCACAGGAGAACATCGATGAATCAGTATCCAGATCCGCGCGGGGGATCGCCCGGAAATAACTATCAACACCTTCAGCCACCCATTCAGCATGTCGTTCATTACCACCAATCTCCTCCTAAATCAGCAGGCGCCGCAGTCGCCCTCGAGCTGGTTCCTGGTTTTTTATTCCAAACATTCGGGATTGGTAACATGTATGCCGGCAATGTGGGGCTAGGACTCGCTTTTCTATTTGGTTACTGGTTTGTTCTTTTTATAAACATCCTACTATGTCTTGTTTTTATCGGTTTTATTACGTTGCCTTTATGCTGGATAGCGATGATGATTATCGCGCCGTTGTCGGCGGCGAATCGAGCCTCGAGTCACAGGTGAAATGAGGGTATAACTAGAAATGGTTTTCACGGGCAAGATTTCTTTGCCTCTCAAAATGGCCTTCGATCTCAGTTGCAGTCTTCACTCCAACAAAAGGTTTGAGTTCTTCGGTACTCGCCTTTGCAATTCGCTCGATCGAGCCAAAATTTCG
>JANNGV010000711.1:0-6133 GCA_031404055.1 Chloracidobacterium sp. | reverse complement strand
AAAGACGAGGCAAATGTCGAAAGCAGTGTCAGCGACACGTAAGTTCTTACGATTCTGCTTGATTCCTTATTCATCATTCTATCTCAAGCACACGGCCTTTGACCGGCGACGACAGCACGATAGTGGTTGTCGTAATTCCGTAAGGCACCAATCTATCGATAACTTCCTGTAAGTGTTCGACCGACGCGACCGCAACTTTCATTATGAAAGAATCGCCGCCTGTGCCGCGGTGGCATTCGAGTACCTCGTTCGATCCTTGGGCAACTTCGATGATGTGGCTGTAATCCACTCCCGTAATGCTCATCCGCACGAACGCCATTATCGGCAGTCCGACCTTTGCCGTGTCGATATCGGCTCGATAGCCGGTAATGATCCGCGCATCTTCAAGCTTGCGGACACGCTCGATAACGGCGGGCGTGGTTAGGCCGACGCGGCGACCGAGTTCGGCGTAGCTTATTCGGCCGTCTTTTTGCAATTCTTTTAATATTTTCCGGTCGATTTCGTCGATCATACGTCTGTTTTTGTTCCGTTTCACCGAGCGTGGAACAGGTGGAACATCTGGAACAAGTTTTCCCGACATACAATATAAGGCATTTCGGGCTAATTAACTTAATTTATAAGGCATTTCTCCCCGATTAAATAACACTGCTTATTCAGAAATCTTATCGCTTCCATTAGAATGGATTGATAAACAAGTTATCAATCATTGACCTCAGGGCATCATAACGATGAAAGGAGCCGCCATGTTAACCGAGACCGCCATCATTGACGAACCAGCAGTCACGCTAAGCAATTTTCAAGTTGCCGACGAAGACCTTCCCGCTTTTCGGGAAATGAAGTTCGAAGACATCAATCAATTGGATCTCGACCATCCGGGAGCGAATGACGAGAATTACCGCGAACGGCGCAACTATATCGCGAGCCTTGCAAAGAAATTCCGCGAAACCGGCGTGATAACAGACGTCGACTACAATGAAGACGAGCAAAATATCTGGCGGCAGGTGGCGGGCCGACTTGAGGAGCTTCACCAGCAGCGTGCGAGCCAGTTTTATCTCGACGCAAAGCGCGATCTCGGCTTTTCGAACGACCGGATACCACAATTGTCAGAGATGAATCGCCGATTGCGCGAGCTGACCGGATTTCGCCTTGCGCCGATCGAGGGCCTGGTCGAGACGCGTGCTTTTCTGAGCTGGCTTTCGTTCCGGACGATGCTTTCGACGCAGTACATCCGCCATCATTCAAAGCCCGAATACACGCCCGAACCGGACATCGTACACGAAGCGATCGGGCATATCCCGACATTTACCAACAGGAATTTTGCCGACTATTCGCAGTTCATCGGCCACGGCGCCCGCATCGCGAACGACCGCCAGCTGGAAGAACTCGGCCGCCTTTATTGGTTCACAGTTGAGTTCGGCTTAAAAGAAGAGGACGGCGACATCAAGGCCTACGGTGCCGGTCTGCTGTCGAGCGTCGGCGAACTCGAACACGCGTTTGGCGACGCAGTGGAACGCCGCCCGTTCGATTTCGAAGAAGTTATCAATCACGATTTTACATACTCAGACCTGCAGCCGGTCCTTTACGTAATTCCGTCGTATGACTATCTGAAAGAGATCACGCGGAAGTATATTGAGAGTTTTTGAACTAAATAAAAATCGAGTGAATACATGCATTCTCACCAACAGGAAAAGCTGGCCGGGTCAGATTCTCACCGGCCTAAGACTTCGATTCATTCTATGAAAAAAATACTCTTATCTATAACTGTTGCATTATTGTTGTCGTCTACGCTGTTTGGGCAGGACATAAATATAATTTTGCAGGAACGCTTGAAAGCAGAGCCGCTTGGTTCAGGCTATTCTGTTGCGGTTGTCAATGAAAACGGGACTAAGTTTTACAATGTAGGAAAAACATCCAAACATGCGGATGCAAAAGCCGTAAGCGAGACCACGGTTTATGAAATTGGTTCGATAACCAAATTGTTTGTCGGCATCCTGCTCGCCGAAGCGGTCAAACGGGGTGAGGTAAAATTGGATGATCCGATCTCGAAACACTTGCCCGAAAATGTTGCAACTCCAAAGCTGGACGGCAAGGAGATTACGCTGCTCGATCTAACAACCCATCATTCAAGCCTGCCGAGACTGCCCGGAAATTTTAGTCCAAAAACGATGGAAAATCCTTACTCCGATTATACCGTCAAACAAATGTATGAGTTTCTCGGCCAGGTTAAATTGACCAAAGAAATCGGTTCGCAGTACGCCTATTCAAATTTCGGAGTAGGCCTGCTCGGACATATTTTGAGTTTGAAAGCAAAGATGCCTTTTGAGGATCTGGTTAAAGCCCGAATCCTGAAACCGCTCGAAATGAACGATACGGCAATTGTTTTAAATCAAGCAATGAAAGCAAATCTGGCACTCGGCCATAATCTGGAGGGTAGGCAAACATTAAATTGGGATCTTGATGCACTCGCCGGAGCGGGGGCTCTGCGTTCGACCGCGAGCGATATGGCCAAGTTTATCTCGGCAAATTTGGGTTTAACAAAGACTCCGCTTGCCATATCTTTAGCGGAAGCTCAAGTAATGAGGAAATCGAGGGAACGCCCGGCTGCAAAAATCGGTTTTGGCTGGCACGGCGACCCGTTATCCAATCGGATGCTGCTTTTTCACGGTGGCGGAACGGGCGGATACGTCACGTTCGTCGCGCTAGATTGGGAAAAAAAGGCAGGCGTTTTTGTTGCGACAAACTCAACAGCCAAAAGTGACGATATTGGCGTTCACATTCTTGAAAATAACTTTCCTTTGAGAAGCATCAAACAGTCGATTGCTCTAAACGAAACAGTTCTCGAAAAATACGTCGGCGAATACGAGCTTGCCCCGACATTTACGATCGTCATCACCCGCGATGGAAAACAGCTTTTCGGACAGGCAACTGGTCAGCCAAAGTTCGAGCTTTTTGGCGAAAAGGAAGACGTATTTTTCCTAAAAGCAGTCGAAGCGCAAGTAACGTTTTCGAAAGATGCAAGCGGGAAGATTATCAGTATAACCCTAAAACAAGGTGGTGCGGACACCCTTGGACGAAAAATTAAGTAGAGTAATCATGACAGATACAAAGAATCCTTTAGGACTAAAAAAGATACACCACGTTGAGTTTTACGTTGGGAACGCGAAGCAGGCGGAATTTTATTATCGGAAGGCGTTCGGGTTTTCGCGCCTCGCGTATCGCGGGTTGGAGACGGGTGACCGCGACGTGACGAGCTATCTGATGCGGCAGAACCGCGTCAATTTTATCCTGACGACGCCGCTGAACCCGGAGCATCCGGCGGCCGAGCATATCAAGCAGCATGGCGACGGCGTGCGGGATATCGCGTTTCAGGTCGAGGACGCGGATCATGCATTTAATGAGGCGGTTAAGCGCGGTGCAACGGCGGTCGTCGAGCCGCACGATTGGTCGGACGCGAATGGCTCGGTCCGCCATGCTGCCATCGCTACTTATGGCGATACGATCCATTCGTTGATCTCGTATGACATCTCGGATGCGGAAGCCCGCACGTTAGTAAGGGCGAAACATTCAACTAACGGCCAAAAGACAACCACCCCGACGGCCGACCATCCCGCCGATGAAGCATCGGTACCCCTCCTCAAACCAGGAGGGGAGTTAAATCCTGCCACCCCTCATCAAACAGGAGGGGAGCTTACGAGGTACAGCGGAGTTTTCCTGCCCGGATTTGTCGAGCAAAATTTGGCGGGCGAAGAGACAGGGATCCAGCTTGTCGATCACATCGTCGGCAACGTCGAGCTTGGCAAGATGGATTACTGGTGCGATTTTTACCGCGATGTGCTTGGCTTTTTCCGTTACATCACGTTTGACGACAAGGACATCTCGACCGAGTATTCTGCACTGATGTCGATCGTAATGAGCGACGGCGGCCACAACATCAAATTCCCGATAAACGAGCCCGCCGAGAGCAAAAAAGGCAAATCGCAGATCCAAGAATACATCGATTTCTACCGCTCCGCCGGTGCACAGCACATAGCCCTGCTTTGCAAGGACATTCGTCACAGCGTCGCGAAATTGCAGGCAAACGGAGTCGAGTTTCTGACCGTCCCCGACACCTATTACGCCGAGCTCCCATCACGCGTCGGCGAGATCGACGAAGACATCGAAAGCCTCAAAAAACTCGGAATTTTGGTGGACCGCGACGAAGAAGGCTACTTGCTCCAGATATTCACCAAACCGGTCGAAGACCGCCCGACCGTTTTCTACGAAATCCTCCAACGCAAAGGCTGCAAAGGCTTCGGCAAAGGCAATTTCAAGGCGCTCTTTGTCTCGATCGAAGAAGAGCAGCGGCGAAGAGGAAATCTCTAAGAATTTTTGCGACAGATAAATAGATGGAAGCGGAGAAGATTATGAGAAAGACATTCACCTATGAATTCGATGATTTGTCGGAAGACGGTATGCTTTCAATCGAAACCGATGTTCAGCTACCCGCCAAGATTAAACTAGAAATAGACGAAGAAGGCGGGTTTTGGCTTTCAGCCAATAGGCACGGTTGGTTACATCTAGCAAAGGTTTGTGCAGAGTTGGGTATGGGCAACTACCCGAATGGATACCATTTCCATCAGGACAAGAATTTTGCTTGGAGTACTGGACCGCCTGAGTTTACATTCGAACTTAATAACGAACTTTCTTGATTTGATACCACAAATAGCCCGGATAATCGCAGGTGAAGTCAAAATAAATCTGTGTGCATCTGGGTTAATCTGGTTAATTTTGTATGGATTTGAAATACCAATCAGGTTTTGGAAACGAATTCGCGACAGAAGCGGTCGAGGGAGCGCTGCCGGTCGGGCGCAACTCACCGCAATGCGCGCCGCTTGGGTTGTATGCCGAGCAGTTTTCGGGGACGGCGTTTACGGCGCCGCGTGGGGAGAATAAGCGGACTTGGACTTATCGGATACGGCCGAGTGTGCTGCATAAGCCGTTCGAGCGGATCGAGAGCAAGTTGTTTAGATCGTCGCCGTTTGATGAGGTTGTGACGACGCCGAATCAGTTGCGGTGGGATCCGCTGCCGATTCCGGAAGAGCCGACGGATTTTGTTGAGGGGATCACGACGATTGCGGGGAACGGCGATTCGTTCGGGCAGGTTGGGATGGCGGTGCATATCTATACTTGTAACAAGGGCATGGGCGACCGGTTTTTTTATAACGCCGATGGTGAGATGCTGATCGTTCCTGAGATGGGCGGACTGACTATCTTTACAGAGCTTGGCGCGTTGCGGATCGGGCCGGGCGAGGTTGTGTGTTTGCCGAGAGGGTTGAAGTTTAGGGTTGAGATAGTTGATGAGAATGCTTTGGATAGCAGCGCAAATGCTCCCACCACCCCGTCAGGAACCACCCCTTCCGCCCAAAGCGGCGTCCACCCCTCCTCAGACAAGGAGGGGAGTTCGGCTGCCACCACTCCTTTGAAAGGAGGGGAGCCTGATAGGAAGACAGTTGCCCGCGGGTATATCTGCGAGAATTACGGACAGCAGTTTCGGCTGCCTGATCTCGGGCCGATCGGGGCGAATGGGTTGGCGAATCCGCGTGATTTTGAAACACCGGTTGCATGGTACGAAGATCTAGAAGGCGAATTTGAATTGGTCGCAAAATTCGGCGGAAACCTGTGGTCGTGCGATATCGACCATTCGCCGTTCGATGTCGTCGCGTGGCATGGCAACTACGCTCCATACAAATATGATTTGAGACGATTCAATACTATTGGCTCGGTATCGTTCGATCATCCCGACCCGTCGATTTTTACCGTTTTGACGTCGCCCAGCGATCTTCTAGGGACGGCCAATTGCGATTTTGTCATCTTTCCCGACCGTTGGCTCGTCGCCGAAAACACGTTCCGTCCGCCGTGGTACCATCGCAACACGATGAGCGAATACATGGGCCTCATCTACGGCGCCTACGACGCCAAAGAAGAAGGCTTCGTCCCCGGCGGCGGCTCGCTCCACAACCAAATGTCCGCCCACGGACCCGACCTCGACGCCTTTGAAAAGGCTTCGAACGCAGAGCTTGCGCCGCAAAAACTCGAAGGCACGATGGCCTTCATGTTCGAATCGCGCTACATCATACGCCCGACAAAATTTGCG
>JANNGV010000710.1:0-4711 GCA_031404055.1 Chloracidobacterium sp. | reverse complement strand
GATCGACGTCATTCGCAAACAGGACATCGATAAAATCGGATTGGTCGCGGACAAAAAGAAAGGCGGAGGAGAGGCTCCGGCTCAGTAAGCGGGAGTCCCCTTTAACCTATTCAGGAGTATTGAATTATGGGAATGTCAGGTGGCGGCTCCTCGGGCGAGGCAGTACCGCGTATTAACGTAACACCGTTGATTGACGTTTTGCTTGTGCTGCTGATCATTTTTATGGTCATCACGCCTGTGAAACCAAGTAAGTTTGAAGCCAAGGTCCCGGCCGAGCCAAAAGACCAGCCTCAACAGGATGTAAAACCGAACCCTTTGACGCTTGTAGTAGCTATAAACAAGGATACGAAAGCAATTACCTTGAATAACGAGCCCGCCGGCGACGTCAGCGATGCCACTGCGTTAACGGCAAAGCTTGACGAGATCTTTAAGTCTAGAGAGACCAACGGCGTGTTTCGCGAAGGAACGAACGAAGTTGAAAAGACAATTTTTATCAAATCGCCGACCGTCGTTAGATATGGCGATGTGGTTAAGGTGATCGATGCGGTAAAAATGGCAAAAGCTTCGCCGATCGGATTACAGATTGACGATCTAACTGAATAATTTTACCTGAACTGAAAAGGTAAGCTGCATTTTCGATAGCGATGCGCACTTTGGTTTGGGTTTGAAATGGAGTCGAAAAATGAGATTTTCTCGTTTAGGAATATTTGTATTACTAATTACAGCAGTATTTCTAACCACTAACTGTACTTACTACAACCGGATCATGTCCAGAAAGAATCTGGTCGATGGATCCCTGGCGTACAAAGAAAGAAAGTTCGAGGAGGCCGAGGAGCTTTTCAGAAAAGCCGCCGAGCGCGATCCCGAGGGAGCTACGGTTGAAGGAAAGACCGCCCAGCTTTTTCTTGCAAGAACGATTCATTCCCGCTTTATCGGCGACCGGCAGAAGACGGAATTTGCAGAGGCAGCCATTGCCGAATACAAAAAGTCATTGAAGGTGGACGCGAACGATCAAAGCTCCTATAAGGCGATCGCGAGTCTTTTCGAGAATCTTAAGAAGCCTGATGAGTGGCAGCAGTGGGTAACGGAGCGTTCGAATAATACTTCTATCAAACCTGAGCATCGTGCCGAGGCCCTGACATCGCTTGCGGCCAGGCAGAACACCTGTGCGAACGAAGTGACGGATACGGCTGAAACAAAGAAAACGATCAAAAAAGACGGAAAGGACGTGTTTCAATTTACGAAGCCGGCGAACCCTCAAGATCTTGAGAATCTCAAGGGCTGCGTGGACTTAGGAATGAAGCTGATAGACCAGGCGGTGGCGTTAGAACCGGAAGCGGTCAAGACGGCCGGCAGTCTGAATATCAAATCGCTTACGGACGAACAGCTCAAATCCACGTCGGATTTAGTCAAGCCTTTTGAGTCGGCCAAATCTTACAGGGCCAGCTTGATAATCCAGTCTTCGCGGCTGGCTGAAATGGAAGGGCGCGATGCCGACCGTGACAGGCTCAAGCAGGAAGGCGACAAGGCCAAAGCGGAATTCGTGGCCTTGAGCGAAGTCGGCAGGGCATTGCAGGCCGAGATTGAAGAGCGCGTAGCGGTCAAGGAAGAAGAAGCAAACACAAATAAGGCAAACGGAAACGCCGCTAATAAAAAATAGCGGCAGGTTACTTTTCGTTCAGGTGGTGCTCATTTTTATTTAAACGAGCATCACCTTTTCGTTTCTTTAAATCAGGCAATCTTGACAGCGGGCATTAATCGTAGCGTTGGGGCCTCCAGTATATGTAGAATACAAGATAGCTAGCATGATTCGCATTGAAGACATCATTCAGAAAGTAGAGCGGAATCGCCCGGAACCTGACGTTGATTTGATCAGGCGGGCATATCTGTTCTCGGCGATGCATCATCGCGGTCAAAAACGGGCTTCGGGCGAGCCGTATCTTGTTCACCCGCTGGAGGTGGCCGATATTCTCGCCGACATGCGACTCGATGAGGTAAGCGTCTCAACCGGCCTTCTACATGATGTTGTAGAGGACACGCTTGTCGATCTCGATACGATCAGGTCCTATTTTGGCGATGAGATAACGCATCTGGTCGACGGATTGACCAAAATCGCCCATATCAGCAATCTCTCCAAGGAAAAACAGCAGGCCGAGAATGTCCGCAAGATGGTTCTTGCAATGATCACGGATGTCCGCGTCGTTCTGATAAAGCTTGCCGACCGCCTGCATAATATGCGGACGATGCAGTTCCTAAAGCCCGAAAAGCGTGCCCGCATCTCTCAGGAAACGCTTGATATCTACGCTCCGATCGCCCACCGCCTAGGGATGGGAAAGATGCGAAGCGAGCTTGAAGTTCTCTCCTTTCAGAACTTATATCCTGAAGAATACAAACGGCTTGCAAAGGACGTCGATGCCCGTCGGCCCGAGCTTGAGGGCATTCTTGATCGTGTACAGGAAACGATCCGCGTCAAGCTGATCGAGAACGAAGTTCCATTCGTTGCCATCGAAGGACGTGTAAAGCGTCTGTATTCGCTTTGGAAAAAGCTCAAAAAGCAAAAGCTGATGATCGAACAGGTCTACGATCTGATCGCCGCCCGCATTATCACCCCAAATGACAGGAAATACTGTTATCTGACGCTGAGCGTGATCCATGATATCTGGACACCGGTCCCCGAACGCTTCAAGGATTGGATCGCCATTCCGCGCGATAACCTTTACCAGTCGCTGCACACATCGGTTATCGGCGATGGCGGACAGTCGTTCGAGGTTCAGATTCGGACCGAAGACATGCATCAGATCGCCGAAGAAGGCGTCGCGGCGCATTGGAAGTATAAGCAGAAGAAGCTTGGATCAAACGACGGCGACGAAAGCCTCGATGAGCTGCGCAAGACGGTCGAGAAGCTTCTCCTGCCGCTTGTTCAGGACAATCAGGGCGACGATGATTCCGAGGATTTTATCGAATCTCTGAAACTCGACCTTTTTCCAAAGGACGTTTACGCCTTCACTCCTATGGGAAAGGTGATGCAACTGCCGCGTGGAGCCACTCCGCTTGATTTTGCCTACGCCATTCACTCCGAGGTGGGCGATACCTGTACCGGAGCAAAGATAAATGGCCGCATCGTGCCGCTCAAGACCGAGCTTCAGAACGGCGATGTGATAGAGATCCTTACCACGGCAAATTCCAAACCGTCGAGAGATTGGCTTAATTTTGTCGTCACGTCTAAAGCAAGAAACCGGGTTCGCCATTGGATATCCGAACAGCAGCGTGCCGATTCCATCGACATCGGCCGAAAGCTGCTTGAAAAGGAAGCCGACCGGTTTCACGTTTCGCCAAAGAAGCTGATCAATAACGACGCCGAGATGAAACGGATAGCCAACGAATATGGACTTGGCCGCCCCGAAGATCTCTTGGCGTCTATCGGATACGGCAAAACGCTTCCGCGCAACGTTCTGGCAAAATTCCTCGGCGCCGAGAAATTTGCCGAGCTCGATCCCGAAAAGCGAAAGGAAACGCGGATCGAGAGCGGGATGAAGGCCGTCAAACGCCTTATCGGCATGGGCGAGGACGCGATAATTGTCAAAGGCGTAGATAACATGTTGACGACGCGGGCCAGATGCTGTAACCCGCTCCGCGGCGAAGATATTATCGGGTATATCTCACTCGGAAAAGGAATCGTCGTTCATAACAAACGCTGTAAGAACGTGAAGCAGCTGATGATCAACAAGGATCGCATCGTCGATGTCGAATGGGCCAAATCCGAGAAGGACGAAGTGCAATCCGTCGGCATCCTTGTAACGACCGAGAACCGTACCGGTATGCTTGCCGGTATCACAAACGCGATCGCCGACATCAAAACCGGCATTCGCGATGCCCGGGCCAACGTTTCTCGCGACGACAGAGGTCTGATCGAAGTTACGGTTGAAGTGTTCGATAAAAAACATCTGGACCGCGTCGTTAGCTCGATCGAGCACGTGCCCGGAGTCATAGCGGTTGAAAGAATTTTGCTGCTTAATTATTTCTTTCAAATGTTTCACGGTAATCCGGTCGTGGTCGCGGTTCATGGCTTCTTTGGCGCGGATCAAGGCTTCGATGTCAATAATCCGGCAGTTGCCATAGGGCAATTCAACCTCGACGCTGTGTTTCAAAACTTCTTCAAAGTTGCCGATACCTTTGACTTCGCCCAGACAATCAACGACACCCAAATCCGTTTTCAAATACAAATTCTTCAAGCCCGCGCATTGTGCCGGCGTCAGGTCCAACGGCATATCTGGCCTGGAACGATGCACCGGATGCAAATCTGCAAACGCCTTTTGGATGCGCATCAAATTCGTTTCGCTGAACTCACAGCAAATATCAACATCGCGCGTGACCAAAGTGACGCCGTGCGCCACCGCGGCAAATCCGCCGACCAAAACGAACTCCACTTGCGACGCGATCAACCGCCGCGTCAGTTCACTTAAATTTTGCATTCCGTTTCTCCATCGCCATGCGCAACGACTCGGCAAAATTTAACGCATCGTCATTCGCCTGCATCCGTTGCCACGGCGTTTTCGCCAGACTGTCTTTCAGCAACGATAAATCAATGTCGCCATCCGCCGCCACGCCATAAGTCGACGAAGTTTCCCTCAAAACCATTTCTTCGTTGGCGGGCTGGTCGGACATTAATTTACTTCGCCTTCCGTTTGTGAATCCCAATGGTATTTCCATC
>JANNGV010000709.1:0-4122 GCA_031404055.1 Chloracidobacterium sp. | reverse complement strand
GCCGGCTTTAAGGATGCCCAGAATTCCGACGATCATTTCAACCGACCGCTCGACACAAATAGCAGCCAACACTTCCGGCCCGACACCAATGGTTTGAAGATGCCATGCTACCTGATTTACCTGCTTGTTCAGTTCCCGGTAGGTCAGCCGCTGGTGGCCGACGATCAACGCAACGGCATCAGGTGTTCGGTTCACCTGTTCCTCGAAAAAGTGATGAATACATCGGCTTGATGAAACGTCAATGTGATCGCTGTTCCATTCAACGAGTACTTGATGCCGTTCTTTTTCAGTCAACAAGGGCAAGTACGCGAGCGGGCGATCAGGGGAGGAGGCGATGCCTTTTAAAAACGATGTAAAATGTCCGGCTAATTTACGTATGCTCTCCGCATCGAGACTATTCTTATCGTAGATCCAGCGATACTCAGATTCATTGTCCAGTACCAGAAGCGTAACCTTGTTTCCGGCGGCCACTCGTAGATCGTAAGATTTCGACGCGATGACGACACCAACGGGAAGTGTGAATTTTTTCTTGGCATCCGCCGACCAAGAGAGTTGCGGATATCGCGAAACAATATCCTTTGTAAACGTTATATGCTCTTTCAACGATTGAATTTCTTTTTCCATCGATCGTAGAAATTCCATGAAAGGTCGACGACTGTCAACATCGATGCGGAAAGGCACTTGCGAGGCAAAAAGATCATTTAAACCAGCGAACCCATCGTTTGAATCGAAGCCACTGTAGCCGATGTCAAAAGTGTCGCTTCCAATCAATCGCGAAAGAAGTGCGCCAAAAGCGGCAACAATATAATCGCTTAACTTGCGGCTGTTACTCGACTGTTTATAGAAATGCAAAAACTCACTCGGTACGCTGAATGGCGCAGATTCATATTCCGCAAAGGCCGAAATTTTGTTAGCAAACGGCGGGGCCGCCGGCTCAAGTGCCGATAGTTTTTCGACCCAATAGGACTCATGTTTGCAGGTAGTCTTGATGCCATCTTCAATTAGTTGAGCGGTCGCCGTCTTTAGGTTTTGGAATTCATAACCTGCGTGTAAATTAAATTCCGCCGCAAGGCCCAAAATGGATATAGGTTCGCCGTCGAGCCTGGAAAGCCCTCTTAAGATTATGTCCTTGTCGGTTGTGGAAACCCGCAAGAAGTCTGATCCGATTTCGTTTATCGTTCCGGGTGAAGATTCGGAATCTATATCACAGTTATCCGCGCCTGTAACGATAAAGAAATTATTTTCAATAGCTATCTTTGCAACACCGAGAGGATTCGGATGAGGACCGAAGTCCAGAGCCAAAATTAAACTGGAGATTTCCCTGGAAGAAGAGTTCCATGAAATAACACCACCGTTGGCCGGCCGCTTGAATCTTGGGAAAAACGTTCTTTTTTCCAGATCCTGTTTTGTACCGACCAGCTTGCCTATGGATATATCCTGAACTAACTCCGCAAACGCCTCAGTTGCGGCTTCATAGCATTTTGTATTAAGAGTCAGGGCCGTTTCATCTCTAGCAATGTCGATATGCTTCTGTCTTAAAATATCGCCGCCATCAACGAGTTCGGTAATGACATGCCAGCTTACCCCGTGGGTCGTCTCGCCATTCATTAATGCCCATGACGTTGCGTGAGTGCCGGCGTATCGCGGCAGGGGAGCATCATGGTAGTTGACAGCCAATTTGCAGGGAAGCCGCAAAACATCTTCACGGAGAATGTGTTCGTTAACAATGCTGAAAAGGTAATCGAAGGGTTTTTCTATCTGCTCCGAAACCTTATCCCCGGGAACCAACGAAATAATCTTTTTGTCGCCAGCCCATTTTCGAAGTTGAGGGTCAGCTGAAACAACAGCGCGTATCTCGTGACCGCCACGCAACAATATCTCGGCGCACCGGATGGGCAGTGTTCCACCTCCAATTATGAGACAACTGAATTTGTTATGATCTGTGTTCAAATGTGTAAAGGATTCATTCGCCAAAACCGCGAACAAAAACGCCCGAAAGTTTAATGCCGCTGCCGTCGTAGTTGTTATTTTTTCTTGATATTCGATCTTCGACTTCCTGCCAATCACTCAGCGTGTCGATATTCGAACTAAATTCCGGCGGAATCTCGTATCCCATGATGTTGTTCCCGTACAAACTCTGCCGGCTTCTGACGATCTCTGTCCGGGTTACATAAACTGAACCTTCGCGATGAAAAGCGGGCGGCAGATCTTGTCGACGCGGGATCGGTTCGTTCTCACCAGTAGCTAGGCCCAAGCTTCCGTCTTCGCTTTTCCAATATACCCAGTGTGGATTGTATTCAGCCGGAACGGGCAAAACGCTGATCACTGAATCAGCCCCGGTTTTTTCGAGAAGTTCAATGCAATTATCTACATCGAACGAACGCCGCAACGGATTAGTCGGCTGCAGGAGACAGACCGCGTCATATTGTTCTCCGGCGTATTCAAGCGTTTCCAGCGCATGCTGCACTACCGGCAGGGTCGGACTGGAATCTTCTGCTAATTCCCTTGGCCTCAGAAAAGGCACATCAGCTCCCCAACTCATACCAACGTTGGCGATTTCTTCGTCCTCTGTACTTAAGATGATGCGCGTCAATCGACTTGCCTTCAACGCACTCTCGATAGTGTAGGCAAGGAGCGGTTTTCCGCATAAGAGTTTGATATTTTTCCGATGAACTCCTTTCGACCCGCTGCGTGCCGGTATAATTCCGAGAACTTTCATCTTCCGTTGCGTAAAAAGAAATATTTTCCGAAAGGCTTTTCCAAATAGCGGTAATTTATCTGAATAGACTTTCGCGGCCGCTCGGACGGAAACTCTCCCCGCCTATGAAATCCCATATTATTCGCGAGTACTAAAGTATTACCTTTCACGCAGATTTGCGTCTCTTTGACGTTCATTATTTGACGATTCTTGGGATCGATTATGTTTCTAAACTCGTTTCCTCGGACTTCAACTAGCGCCTTGTCCGGCGGTATACCTTTTTTCAATTTTGCTTGTCGAACACTGAATTCGTACTCGTGTCGCAAACGATTTAAGGTTAGGTGATGCGACCGTTTTGCATAAGTAAAAGCGCCGTTCGACTCGTTAACGTCGTCCAGATAAAAGAACATTTTCACTGTTGCCGTATGAAGGTCCGCGTGCAGAATGTTTTCGATATCGTTGTCCGTAGCGGCGGCGTCTCCGCTTTGATACCAGTCCAAATGAACATCCGGAGGCCGCGAGATTTTACGACGCACCGCCGCCGAGGCAATCCTGTTCAGCGTGTCGTTTTGCTGAAAATACTCAGATATTGTTGAACCATTCCGCTCCAACTCCGAAAGAGAGATTTGGGTTCGGTACAATCTTGCATTGCCGCCATTCTTGTAGGGCTGCAATTCAATACCTTCAAACGCAGATTCAAATTCCGCCCTTACCCTTTCAAACTGTGACGGATTCAGGAAGTTTTCAACTAATGCTACTCCGTCTTCTTCGACCTTATTTACACACTCGCTGATGTCTTTTGCTGCCGGGCGGCTCCGAACTTTGAATTGAAGGTACTGGCTCGTTGTTCTCAATACCTGAAGACCAAGCCGGTTTCCCCAAACCGATCCAACGTGGTACGGAACCGAATTGTGCAGATATGCTCTGAGTATCGGAAGATTGGCCAAAAAGCTATGCACGCTAACTTCTTTCACCTGTCTCTGTAATCAGTACGTAAGCCGTTTTTGAATTTCCAGCGGAGCACGGGCCAGGACCTTTGATATCCTCTCACCGGCCTTGCCGTCACCATACAAAGTGTCTTTCGCGTAGCGGCCGTTACCGATCTGACGATTGATGGCGGATTCGATCTCATCCTTACAATAACCGACGTCAATAACATTCTTGCCTCGTTCTCGGCCGCTTTGCCGCGTTCCGATATTCACAACGGGCACTCCTAAATACGAACACTCACGGATTCCGACGCTGGAATTACCAATAAGACATTTGCTGCTGTACAAGAGTCTTAGGAAATCGTCAGGTGCCATGTTCTTAAAAAAGTTTATGTTCTCCGGCTTGTATTTTTCCCTGAAAGATCTGATTCCGTTGGAGGTTCCGTCAGAGCCCGCATCTACATTCGGCCAGAACCAGAGTGTGGGTAAGTTGAT